>CACYHL010000020.1 GCA_902774205.1 uncultured Bacteroidota bacterium
GGTCAGAAGATGAAATTCACGAGCAACAACCTCGTGACGCAGAAAGGCACTAATTTTGTGCTCCCGATATATTTCAGTGAGTCAACGTCCGAGTCGGAGGTGATCTCATTCAAGAAGAGCGCACAGACGGAGCAAGATGAGTTTGAGGTGGACGCTGGCTCCACGGAACTCGATTTTGACTTCAATTTCCAAGTCACGCAAGACGCGATGATACAGCTTGAACTCGATCCTTCTATCGGTGGTCTGATGAAGGCTCGTCTGTCAGGACCGTTCCGACTTATCTACAACGCCACATCAGGACTTGCCATAAACGGTGAACTCGCAATACAGTCGGGAACATTTAGGCTTACCCTGAAAGATGTCATCGACAAGCTCTTGACACTTGAGCCTGGTGGAACAATCAATTTCATTGGTCCGCTTGACAATGCGACGGTCAATGTGAGTGGTATTTACAAGACTACAGCTTCTCTCAATGAGGTTCTCCCGCAGGAAATGTCGGGTGGCAGTTTGCGGCGCACCCCCGTCAACGCTTACATGAACCTCACAGGACCGTTATTCAACCCCAATGTCGATTTTTCGTTTGAACTTCCTAATAGTACAAATGAGATATCCACACTCTTTTTCAGCACTTTGGATACAAGCAGTGCCGCAAACCGCACGCAGCAGTTCTTCTCACTTTTGGTGCTCGGCAAGTTCCAAGCAGATAATATCTCAACAAAGACTTCAGGCCTTGTAACCTCCGCGATTGAATATACGGGCATGGAACTTCTTACAAATGCTCTTAACAACTTTATCTCTAAAAACTTGAAATATGTGAATGTCGGTATCAATTACCGAGACGCTGATGATACCCACGCCGAAGAGTACAGTGTCTCCGCATCTACAAGTCTTTATAACGACAGGATTGTTATAGAGGGGAGTTTCGGCTATGCCAATGACAAGAACAAGGTCTATAACAACGGAAACAATTTCATTGGCGACTACAGCATTGAGTATGCGCTGAACGAGCAGAAGAATTGGCGTGTCAAGGTTTTCAATGTCACGAACCAATATTCATCGCTGACGCAGACATCGCCGTATGCGCAGGGTGTGGCTCTGATTTACAAGCAGGAGTTCAACAACGGGCAAGATTGGAAGGATTCGTGGAAACGTTCGAAAAAGAAGAAGAAAGGTGAGGACGGTGAGAAGGAGAAAAAAAAGAAGAAAGGAGATAGGAAATAGAAGATAGGCGGAAATTTATGATACAATCAATGATAGAGACGGTGTGCACACCGTCTCTAATAAAATCGGATATTGAAAAATTATCATAACAGCGGTGCGTGCACCGTTTCAAAATTGAAAAATAGGAAATAAAAATATAATGGAACAGACAGAAAATTCTACAGCGAGGATATTTGGTATTTTGTTGTTTTTGGCGGCGTGCGCGGCATTCGCATGGTTCTTTTCAGATATAATACTGTATCTCTTTTTTGCGCTGATTCTCACAATGATAGGCTCACCCATGGTGAAGTTGCTGCGTAAGGTGAAAATAAAGGGGCGCGCACTCCCTGATGTGCTGATTGCTATAGTGTCACTTGCCTTTATCTTCTCGGTGATTTTTCTTTTCGTCTATTTTGTCGTGCCGCTTATTGTTGATGAGATAAGGGGACTGCTCTCTATCGACACCGATGTGGTGAGTGATGGTGCGGCGGCGTGGCTCACAAAAACCGAACATTTCCTGAAGGAGCAAGGTCTTCTCGACCGCCGTGACGACCTCGGAAAAATCATCATGGAGCGGCTTAAAGGACTTTTCAGTCAGTTCAGCGTGACCACCCTTTTCGGCGGAACTGTCAACTTTGTGGCTTCTCTTTGCATAGGTGTATTCTCTGTTATTTTCATAACTTTTTTCTGCCTGAAAGATGAGCAGTATTTGAAAAAGAGGATAAGAAGGGTGGTGCCAATCTCTTTCAGAACCAATTTTGACCACATCGTTGACAAGACAGTCTCAAAACTTGTTCGCTATTTCACTGGCGTGCTGATAGAGATGTGCGTTATCGGTCTGATTGAGGGCTTGGCGTGCTATTTCCTTGGTGTCCCCAATCCGATTTTGATAGGATTTTTAGGCGGGCTTCTTAATGTGATTCCTTACATAGGGCCGATTATTGCGGCAGTGCTTGGCTCGATAATAGCTATAGCCGCTTCCCTCACCGGTCCGGTAGAGACAATGCAGGTGCTGACACTTGTGGTGAAAGTCTTTGCTGTGTTCCTTTGCTCTAACATGTTGATTGACAACTTTATACTTCAGCCGCTCATTTACAGCAAAAGTGTTAAGGCGCATCCGCTTGGGATATTTCTTGCGATTATGATAGGTGCGGCTCTTGGCGGCGCGGTCGGCATGATTTTCGCGGTACCGATATATTCAATATTGAAAATAGTGCTCGGCGAGCTTTTTGCCCCGTATTATGTTGAGTCGGAGCCAGTTGCTGAAACGCCTCAAACGAAACAGCCGGAGCCGGTTCTACCGCGGGAAGCTGAAAAGGATGATAGCGCTGAAGCCCCGAAGCAGGAGATTTGTGAAACAGAAAACAGCAAGGGTAATGTTCAAGATTTATAAGGCTTCGGCGGGGGCTGGCAAAACCACACGCCTCGTTATAGAGTATCTGTCGCTATGCTTCAAAGACCCGCGGAATTTCCGTCATATACTCGCAATCACTTTCACAAATAACGCGACCGCGGAGATGAAAGAGCGTATTGTGGACACTCTTTACAGCTTCGCTTTCACTCCATTCGACTCTCTCTCAGGCTCGAAACAGCGTATATACCTTGATGTGCAGGCGGCAGCGGCGTTGCCCGATGAGAGAATGGCAAGTGCCGCTTCTGATATTCTGACCTCTATTTTGTACGATTACGATAATTTCTCTGTCAGCACAATCGACAGCTTTTTCCAGCGTATCTTGCGCAGCTTTGCCCTCGAACTTGGTCTTAACATGAATTTTAACGTCCAAGTCTCGTTAGATGAGTTTTATCAGCAGACAGTTGACATTTTGCTGAACCGTCTTTCGGCTGAGAACAGCGAGTTGTCGTGGCGCGTGCTTAATGTCGTGCAGCAGAAAATGGCTGAGTCGGGAAGGTGGAACATAGAGCGCGACCTGCTGAATTTTCTTCCCGTGATTTATGCGGAAGATTCATACATGCCGTTGCGGCAATTGTCGGAGTGCGGCGCTGATGAACTTAAGAATTTCTATCAGTCATTGCAGAAAAAATGTAATGAGCTGAAAACCAAGGTTGAAGAAGCTGCAAAAAGGGGCAACGCGGCAATAGGGGAGCGCCCGTCCACGGATTTTATCCAAGGCAAGAAGGGGGTATATAGTTTCTTTGATAAAATATTGGATAATCCTTTCACTTTGCCGGCGCGCGCATACGTTACAAACTGTATGAATGGAGGGTCGTTTACAAATCAGGATAATCCTTCCCTTTTTGCTGTTCTTGCTGAT
Organism: uncultured Bacteroidota bacterium; assembly: GCA_902774205.1. GTDB lineage: Bacteria > Bacteroidota > Bacteroidia > Bacteroidales > WCHB1-69 > RUG11942. The sequence continues at coordinate 3,474 of CACYHL010000020.1, forward strand.
TGTGTCAGTGAAATTGAAAGACTTATACCGCAACTTTCTGAGACACTGCAAGTTGTGAAGACTTCACGAATCCTGCTTCTGCTTCTCGATTTGAAGTCTATTATGGATGAGATAAAGCTTCGCGACAATCTTTTCTATCTTAGTGAGACAAATACAAAACTGTTTTCTGAGATAAAAGACGAGGAGGCACCGTACATTTATGAGAAACTTGGGAACAAGTACGCCTTTTTCTTTATAGATGAGTTTCAGGATACTTCTAAGTTCCAGTGGGAGAATCTGATGCCGCTTGTCCGTACGGCGTTGTCGCAGCCGGCGCCATATATGAGGCAGAAAGATGAGACTGGCACGGCAATTCTCTTTGGCGATGTGAAACAGTCCATTTACCGTTTCCGCAACGGGGACGCCTCTCTGCTCAACACGCTTTCAACGCATGCGGGCGCCGACCAAATGCTCTATTCCGGACAAAGTTCAATTCCTGACAGCGATTATATGGTTGAGCCTCTTGACCATAATTTCCGCTCAGCTGAAAATGTCATCAAATTTAATAATGAGTTCTTCTCTTTTCTGAAAGATAATGCGGAGTCATTTCCTTTGGCCGGTAAATATTATGATGATGTTTGTCAGAAAATCCCAAAGCAGACAACTGACAAAAAACGTGACGGATTTGTCTCTGTGAAGTTTGATGACGGCAGTGGTGATAATTATTTGTCCACTCAGATTTTTTCGTCGATTCAGAATGCGTTGGAGCGAGGTTATTCGTATGATGATATGGCTGTGCTTTCGCGTGGGCGAGATCAGTCGAATATGATTGCCTGCGAGTTGTCGAAACGCGGTATTCCGGTGATCTCCAACGAGTCGCTGCTGCTGAAGTCGTCAGACAGAGTTAATCTCATTATTGCGGTTATCCGTTATGTGAATTCTTTTGATGATACACTATCTAAATTTGTCATTATTGATTTTCTTGTTAAAAATAAGAGACTTAATAAAGATTTGGCTGGGATTTTACAGAAAACAGAAGATGGAAATCCTTTCAGAGAGAGTAATTTTGTGAAATTGTTGGCTGAAGCAGGTGTCGTTTTTGACAGAAACTATGTGCGCACTTTTCCGCTGTTTTCAGCAATAGCGAATATCTGTAAATCATTCTTTATCAATGATAATGATGTCTTTGTGGCTACGTTTATGGATTATGCTCTTGAGCAGATGCCGTCAGGGGATATGTCTGTTTTGGCTTTCCTTGACTGGTGGGAGCGGAACTCTTCGAAATTGTCAGTCTCTTCGGCGAAAGGCATTAATGCGGTTACAATAAATACGATTCACAGTGCCAAAGGTTTGGAATACCCTGTCCTGATTTTCCCGATGATGATGTATAGGCTTGGAGGAGGTAAAGATTTTCTGTGGTGCGATAATCCTGATTATCAAGATGATAAGTCTGAAATACCAGTCTTGTTATTGGAAAATAGTAAAGTGCTTGAAGGAACACGCTTCGGGCAGAGTTATAAAGAGGAGTATGATCTGACAACTCTTGATGTGCTTAATATTATATATGTTGCGATGACCCGAGCTTCCGACTGCATGTATGTCATCACAGGCAATGCCGAAAAACGCTCCAATTTTGCAAAACTGCTCTTCGGATTTGTAAATTCACAAAAGCTTGATTTTATTGAAGATGAAGATGATGTAAACAGATATTGGTTTGGAAATATGAGGTGGAAAAAGGAGGAAAGTGACATTTCCAAGGAGGAATCGGAAGCTGGGAATATTATGTCTGTTGGACAGTGCCTTTTTGCTTCGGATTTCACAGCCGAAAATTTTAGATTTGTGACGAGTGAAAATACGCCTGAGCAGGAAGTTGGAACATACGTGCATGATTTTCTTGCTTCGCTGAAAACTTTTCCGCAAAATGAGGATGAATTGGCGGCGGTCGCGGCAACAGCGCAGGCTGAATATAGGGATAGGGTGGAAAAGGCTCTCAGGAATATTTTGGAGGATAAGGAGCTCGCACCGTATTTCGCACCGGAAGTTCTCTGTCTCAACGAAATATCAATTGCAACACCGCTGGATTCTGATGGCAAAACAGAGGTTTTCCGTCCCGACCGCATCGTTATTTTTGAAAGTGGTGTTACTGTAATTGATTATAAGACAGGACAATATCACGAGGAGTATGAAAAACAGCTTCAGAAATATTGTTCGTTGCTTGAACAAATGGGTTATCAGAATGTTAATTATAAGTTAGTTTTTGTCTGAAAATATTTTTTGAAAATTAATCACAGTTATGCAATATCTTACTTTTCTATCTGATATATTGAAGAATACAGTTACCATAACCTGCCTTGTGATGGTTATGCTTCTGCTCATTGAGTTTGTGAATGTGCGTTCTTCGGGGCGCATTGTCGCGAAACTCTCTGACAAGTCGTGGTTGCAGGTGATTTTTGCCGCTTTGCTCGGACTTATTCCGGGCTGTCTTGGCGGATTTACGGTTGTGTCGCTCTATTCGCAGCGGCTCCTCTCTTTCGGGGCGTTGGTCGCGGGCATGATAAGCACTTTCGGCGATGAGGCGTTTGTCATTTTCGCCTACAGCCCCAAATGGACGCTGGTATTGGCGGCGGCGCTCGTCGTCATAGGAGTTGTCACGGGGCTGCTCACCGATTTGTTTTATCATCGCGAAGAGGCCGCCGCCGCTGACGAGTGCGAATTCCATGATGGTCACGAGCATCACCATGACGGCACCGCCGAGGCGCGCCTTGCGTGGTCGAATTGCCGCCGTATGCCGGTGGCGCGCGTTGTCATTGCGGCGGCGTTGTTGCTCTACCTTGCCGCGATTCTCACTGGGGTGCTGTCGCACGAGCACGGCTCAATGCCCGACCTCAACAACTACGCCGCCGCTCCCGCGTTGCACGAAGCCCATGAGCACCACCATCACGACATTATTTCGTGGGAGAACATCGTTTTCGGCTTGTTGGCGCTGGTTACCCTCGCCGTTGTCCTCTTTTCGCCGGCGCGCTTTGTGGAGAACCACCTTTGGGTTCATGTCGTCAAAAAGCATTTTCTCTCTGTTTTTCTATGGACTTTCGGAGTGCTTCTCTTCTTGAAGCTCCTCTACTATTTTGTCGATGTCAATGCGCTGATTGCCTCGCATGAGAGCATAATGATATTGCTGTTGCTGATAGCTGTTGCGGTCGGCATTGTACCCGAGTCGGGGCCGCACCTTATCTTTGTTGTAATGTTTTTCAGCGGTGCGATACCGTTCAGCATTCTGTTAGCCAATTCGGTGGTTCAGGACGGGCACGGTGCCTTGCCGCTTCTTGCAGAGTCACGCAGTAAGTTCCTGATTATGAAAGCAATAAACATTGCCGCCGGACTGATAGTCGGTGCCGCGGGGCTGATGATGGGGTTTTGATGGGGGGACGTTGTTATTGATTGTATAAAGAAATGTGTTCGCTGAAATTTGGTGCTACAATTTTGTTGAAAATTAAAATTGGACATTTGGGGTGAGAAAATTTTAAAAACGCTGTTCAATTTGCCACGTGTGCCCGCAGGCCGTCAGGTCTGCGGGGCTCGGTAGGAGGTTAGAGTGTACACCGTTTGTCGCGCACGCCATCAGGTGTGCGGGGTGTGTAAATGTTTTCAAATGGCAAATGTTATCGTAATGAAATAGCAATTTGACAATATATTAATGGAAAATCAAATGCTATCAAATACAAAACGTTCATCATATTCAACATTATTTTTCTGCAAAATATTCAAATATTCATCACGAAACGTCTGTTTTGCATGATGAGCTTCCTGATTCAATATATAGTTGATAACATTTGGAACATGACTTGGCGAATATGAAAATGCTCCATACCCTTTTTGCCACCGAAAAATTGATTTGGTTAATTTCTCATTGTTAATCCATTCAGATGTCTCCCGTTTCAATCTTAACATAAGAGAAGACAATGACTTATTGGGGCAAAGGCCAAACAAAATATGAACATGGTTTGCTGTGCCACCTATAGCCAATGCTTTGTGACCTTGGTCATTAATTATGGAAACCATATATTTGTATAACCTATCGCGCCATTTCTTTGAGATGAGTTCTTCTCTTTTGTTTACGGTGAAAACCGTATGAATGTGAATTTTAGTGTATGTGTTGCTCATAATAGATTATGTTTAATTTGAAAAATATTGCAAATATATAAAAAATTAAAAATATTTATGTAAATAAATTTATGTGTCAAGAATGTTGCTCATCAAGACTGCTAAAATTGGCTTGAATGGCGACTGCTTTCGCAATGAAATAGCAAATTGTTATTGCCCGCAGGCCTCCGGCCTGCGAAAATTCCCCACATTTGTTCCGTGCTACCGAGCCATGCAGTCCTATGGACTGCAAAATGTGCTCCAATTGGTAAAATGTGTAGGAAAATATCACGCATTGCTGCAAATGCCCGCAGGCCGTTAGGTCTGCGGGGCTCGGTAGGAGGTTGTATGCCACATCGTTGATTGCGCACGCCGTCAGGTGTGCGGGCGGCGACAAATTGGACATTTTTGGGTGATGAAATTTGAAAAAAACGCTGTTCAATTTGCCACGTGTGCCCGCAGGCCGTCAGAGGTCTGCGGGGCTCGGTAGGCGGTTTGATGGACACATCGTTTGTCACGCACGCCGTTAGGTGTGCGGGGTGAATGAAATACCACGTATTATTTTCTCCCCAACCTTTCCGCCACAATACATTTTTATTTATCTTTGTGGAAAAATTTAAGGATATGGATTTTCAATTTCTGCATAGGCCGGAACCGCGGAAGTACAATTACAAGCCGCAGTTCTATAACGAAGATGAGAATAATGAGGACGGTAAGCCCGAAATACGCAGGGAACTGTCTGAGCAAGAGGCGTTTGCGAGACGGCTGCACAACAACTGGGAACGCCGCCGCAGCCGCAAGGAAGACACCCGCAAGGCCTCTCTGCGTACAATTATCTGGATGGCGTTTATCGTCTTCATGCTGCTATTTTTTGTCTTCAAGTTTATGAATATCTGATTTTTGTGAGATGAATGATATAATACATCTGCTGCCCGATGCGGTGGCAAACCAGATTGCCGCGGGCGAGGTGGTGCAACGTCCCGCCTCCGTAGTTAAAGAATTGCTTGAGAATGCCGTTGACGCGGGCGCGGCGAATATACAGCTTATCATCAAGGACGCGGGGCGTACCCTTATCCAAGTTGTTGACGATGGCAAGGGTATGAGTTTCAATGACGCGCGACTCTCTTTCGAACGGCACGCGACCTCCAAAATCACTTCCGCCGATGACCTTTTCCACCTCAAGACCAAGGGCTTCCGTGGAGAGGCGCTCGCTTCCATAGCGGCGATCGCACAAGTTGAGATGAAGACCAAACAAGCTGATGATTCTGTCGGTACGCTGGTTATTATTGAAGGTTCTGATGTGAAGGAGCACGCTCCGACAGCGGCGCAGGACGGCACGTCTATCTCTGTTAAAAACCTCTTTTTCAATGTCCCCGCACGCCGCAATTTCTTGAAATCTGACAATATCGAATTTTCCCATATTGAGGAGGAGTTCAACCGTGTGGCGTTGGTTCATACCGATTTGTCATTCTCTTTTTACCATAACGGCAAGCTGCTGCTGCAACTTCAGCCGTCAAATTTTAAGCAGCGCATTGTGAGCATTTTCGGAGCGCATTTCAAAGACAAACTCTATCCTGTTGAGATGACTACCGATGTCATTAATATCAGCGGATTTATCGCTAAGCCAGAGAACGCGAAGAAGAAAAAGAGTGAGCAGTATATGTTCATGAATGACCGTTTTGTGCGCCATTCGCTGCTGAACTATGCAGTGGAAACCGCTTACACACAGCTGATACCGGAAGGCTACAAACCCGCATATTTCCTGAAGTTGGAGGTTGACCCCGCAACAATAGATGTGAATATCAGTCCGACAAAAGTTGAGGTGAAACTTCAGGACGAAAGGCTGATTTTCGGGTTTCTCAACTCGTGTGTGAAAAAGGCTATCGGCACAATGTCGCTTGCGCCGCAAATTGATTTTGATGGTGAGTCGGCGCTTGAGGTGACGCAGCTACATCCTACAACTGATAAGCCGGTTTTTCCGAAGACTGGCGCAAACCCGAATTATAATCCTTTTGAAAGTGTCTCTTCTTCAACAAGGGGCGGCGGCGCGCATGGTGACTCGTGGCGGAAAGAGAGCGGCAATCTGTCCGGCTGGGCTGATTTTCTCAAGGAGATAAAAAAAGAGTCGGATAATATTTCTGATGAGACGAAACAACATTCTGATAATATTTTCAAGGAACAGCCGTCAGAGGAGCTTGCATTTGATGCGAAATCTTCTTTCATTCTTCAGAATCGTTATATTGTTTTGAAACTTAACGATAATCTTACGATAATTGACATTGTGGCTGCGCGGGAGAGAATTTTGTTTGAACGTTATTCAGATTCTCTTGAGAACCAGCCCGTTTCTGTCCAATCGTCTCTTTTCCCTGAAACCGTTACCTTGTCGGCGGCGGGGGCAGAGCTGCTTTTGGAGATAAAAGACGAGCTCTTGAAGTTGGGCTACGACATAGAGCAGATTGATAGGACAAGTTTTGCGGTCAATGGTGTGCCTTTTGGAGAGGAGGCTTCAGCGGTGCAGTCTTCGATAGAGGAGCTTCTTGAAAGTTATAAGACCAATCTGTTTTTGTATAGAAGCGAGAAAAAAAAGAATATAGCACTGAGCCTTGCGCGCCAGAAGTGCTCCCGTTTCAAGCCGTTTTCAAATGACACTGAGACAGAAGAGTTTGTGCGCCAGCTATTCGCCTGCCAGATTCCTTATACAACACCTTCGGGGAAAAAGACTTTGTGTGTGCTGTCAGACAATATGATTAAAGATATGTTCGTTAAATAATATCGTGTATTGAAGGCACATTTTTATACGCCAACAAATATGAAGGTACCATCTATTGTAAAAAAAGACCCTTGGCTGAAGCCTTATGCCCAACAGTTGGAGCAGAGGCACCAGCGCGCTGTGCTGCGTGAGCTGGAGTTCACTGACGGAAACGGGTCGCTGAAAGATGTGTGCAACGGGCATCTTTATTATGGGCTGCATAAGACCGAAACTGAGTGGGTGTTCAGGGAGAAGGCACCGAATGCGAAGCAGATTTTCATTGTTGGAGACTTCTCGTACTGGAAGGTTGACGACCGCTATGAACTTAGCCCGATTGGTAACGGTGACTGGGAAATCCGGCTGCCGCTATCGTTTATGAAGCATGGTGACCTCTACAAACTGTGGATGGTCTGGCACGGCGGTGCCGATGAGCGGCTGCCGTCTTACGTGCGGCGTGTCGTGCAAGATGACACGACTAAGATTTTCTCAGCGCAGGTTTGGGAGCCGGAACGCGGTTACGAATGGAAGTCGCCGCAGCCCGCCCGCCCGTCTCACCCGCTTATTTATGAGGCGCATATCGGCATGTCGTCAGAAAAAGAGGAGATCTCATCGTATTGGGCTTTCAAAGAGAATATTTTGCCACGCATTAAACGGTTGGGCTACAATACAATACAGTTGATGGCGATTCAAGAGCACCCGTATTACGGCTCTTTCGGCTATCAGGTTGCGAACTTCTTCGCGCCCTCTTTCCGCTTCGGCACACCGGAGGAACTGAAAGAACTGATTGATGAGGCGCACCGGCTCGGCATCTCCGTGATTTTGGATGTGGTGCACTCGCACTCGGTCTCCAATGAGAAGGAGGGGCTTTCGCGCTTCGATGGTACGGACTACCTCTATTTCTACACTGGCGAAAAAGGCCGTCACCCTGTCTGGGACTCCCGCTGCTTCGATTACGGCAAGTCGGAGACAATACTTTTTCTGCTCTCAAATCTGAAATATTGGCTTGAGGAGTTCCGCTTTGATGGTTTCCGCTTCGATGGCGTGACGAGTATGCTCTACTGGAATCATGGTATAGGCGTGGATTTTGTTGACTATAAGCAGTATTTTGACGATAACGTTGATGAGAACGCGTGGGTTTATCTCGCTTTGGCTAACAAACTTGTGAAACAGGTTAATGCGGAGGCACTTTGCATAGCCGAAGATGTGAGCGGAATGCCTGCTTTGGCGTTCCCGGAAGGAGAGGGCGGTGTAGGTTTCGACTACCGAATGTCGATGGGAATTGCCGATTACTGGACAAAAATTATCAAGGAACTCTCTGATGAGCAGTGGAGTGTTGGTGAAATCTATTTCAGAATGACCGACCATAGGGCTGAGGAGCACACGGTGAGTTACGCCGAAAGTCATGACCAGGCGATGGTCGGCGACAAGACAATCGCTTTCAGGCTGATGGATAAAGATATGTATGACTCAATGTCTGTTTTTGCTCGTAACTTAGTGATAGACAGAGGAATAGCCTTGCATAAAATGATTCGGCTTGTTACACTTTCGTTGGTTGACGGCGGCTACCTCAATTTTATGGGCAACGAGTTCGGGCATCCGGAGTGGATAGATTTCCCTCGTGAGGGCAACGGTTGGTCTTTCAAATACGCCCGTCGTCAGTGGTCGCTCGCTGATAATGAGACACTTCGTTATCACCAGTTGAATCTTTTTGACGAGGCAATGGTTCATTTTATTACCGAGAACAATATTTTGGATTCCCTGCCGCAGCGGAGTGTCAGTCACGAGCAGGATCATGTATTGGCGTTTTGCAGAAACAATGCCGTTATTGTCTTTAATTTTCATCCTTCAAATTCTTATCAGGATTACGAGATTCCTTGTAAGGAAGGAACTTATCATATTGTTTTGAATAGTGACAATGAAAAATTCGGCGGGTTCGGAAATATTGATGAGACATTGGACTATCGCACATATAACCGAGAGGGAACATCTTATCTGAAATTATATATTCCCGCCCGCACGGCTTTCGCACTTGTTAAGAATAATTTATTATAAATATTTGAATATGAAGAAATTAATTGTTTTTTTATCTCTTTTTTTGATTATGAGTGGTTTTGTTATGGCTCAAAATACAGCCGAAAGGATTAAGAACGACATCGAAAAGTTGGAAAAACTTAGGGAGAAACATGACTCGTATAGCGATACACTCTATTATTTTATTTATAACAAGCTGTCAAACAGTAATTTGCCTGCTGATGAAAGGGCGTTGTGGCATTGCTATATGTCAAAATTCCTTGCCCATTACCTGCAAATGAATTACTTTAAAATTATCGATAGGACAGAAGTCGTTTCTGATGAGAACTTGGAGTTTTCCACTTGGGGGATTCAGAAAATCTCTTCGGAGATGATTGGTCATGCTTTGAAATCCGTGGAAAACAAAGAGTTTTTGCAAAAAAAAGATATAAAGGGCTATCTTACTCTAATGAGTAAATATAACGAATCGCGCCTGAAACGTGAGGATATTGACTCTTTTGTGGTTTATCGTCCTACTCTTTATGATTGTCTTGCTCAAGAGGCCATTTCTCTGTTTGAGGGTGATATATCTGACCAGTTACCCTTGCCGACCATTGCGTTTTCAATTGATGACAAGGCGTTTTTTGCGGCAGACCGAGAGTTTGCGGCATTGAAAATTGAGACACCTGATACACTTTCATTGGATTATCATGTTATGAAAATATATCAGGAACTTACAAAGTTTCATTTGAATTCGGGCTATAAGTTGGCACGCCTTAAAGTCGCTTTGCAACGTCTTGCTTTTGTTAAGGTCCATTCTACTTTGGATAATTCTAATAAATTGTATTTCAATTCTTTACTCGAACTTGAAAAAGAGTTTGAAAAGAAAGATGGTTATGCTGAGATATGTTATGAAATTGGGGAGTTCTATAATCAGCATTTGAAAAATGATATGGAGGATGATGAAGACAGAGGCCATTTGCGCAAGGCTGAGGAGTGGTATTCCAAGGCTGTGGCTTTTGATCCTAAATCGGTGGCTGGGGTTAATGCTGATATAAAACTTTACAACTTGAAGTCCCAGTCGATTGTTATCAGAATGCCGGAGTCGGTGACGTCTCAGAATAATTTGATTTCATACGAATATAGGAATTGCAACTCTATATATTGTCGTATTCTGCCGCTGTCGAGCTCTGAGTATAGTAAGCTTTATAGAAGTGTTGATTATAATGACAGACAACTTTATTCAAAGTTAGTGCAGCTTAAGTATTTGAAAGAGTGGAAGAACAACCTAACGAATCCGGGTGATTATTGCTCACATATTGTTGATGGGATTCTTCCCGCGCTGGAGCCGGGAGAATATACAATAATTGCTTCTGAAAGTGATTTCTCCGCTCCGCAGCCGGCGGGCTTTGTCCATAAGACATTTAAGGTTTCAAATATTGGCGCGCTCGACAAATACGACAGGGATAATTATGAAGAGATGTTATTCTATAATTTGGTAACTGGTGAACCGTACCAAAATAAGAAGGTTGATGTTGAGTTTAAGAAATATATGAATGAGCCGGGCGAAAAAAAGAAGTTTGCCACGGATGCGAATGGTGTTGTGCGAATACCAAAATTAAGCGACTACTATTACATGAATGTGGAGTTGAAAGATGGCAAAGATGTCTATAATGACAGCCATTACTATTCTCACTATTATAATGGTTACTTTGAAAATATTGTTGCACATATTTATACAGACAGGGCAATATATCGTCCGGGGCAGAAAATATACTTCAAGGTTATTTTGGTGAATTCAAAGGTGCGGCATACGGAGGCTGTGGCTAATGATAAGCTTCAAGTTACGTTGTATGACGCTAACGGGCAGGTTGTGAAGACACAAGACATGACCACCAACGAATTCGGGTCGTGCAACGGCGTTTTCGATGTGCCGGTTGGTGTGCTGACAGGTAATTATAAAATAGCTGTCGTCAGTTTGAAGTCTAAAGGTGCTGGTACTAAATGGTTGTCAGTAGAGGAGTATAAGCGGCCTCAGTTTGAAGTCACGGTGAACGCTCCGGCGAAGGACTACCGCATTAACGAGAAAGTGGAAATTACGGGTACGGCAAAATCGTATGCAGGCTATCCTCTTGGTGACGCCAAAGTGAAATATTCTGTTACACGTGAGGCGAAATATTCATATTGGTGGTGGTGGAGACAGCAGCCATCAGAGCCGGAGCAGCATATTGTTGATGGTTCCGTTACAACAGACGCTGATGGCAATTTCTCATTTGATTTTAGAGCTGCCGCCACTGCAAAGAGCTGCAAGGGCTATTGTATGTACAATTTTGTGGTTACGGTTGATGTTACCGATATTAACGGTGAAACGCACTCCGCAAAACAGACTGTAGTGGTCGGTGAAAAAGCGATGCTGTTAAGTGTTGATGTGCAGGAGATTATAGACAGTGAAAAGGATAGCGTGAGTTTGCCGGTGTCGGCAACTAATCTTAACGGTTCGCCGCAAGTTGTTGATGTTGAATATGTTGTTGAAAGATTGACAATGCCGGCACAATTCCTTCACGTCCGCCCGAATTATACTCCGGACCTTCCTTCCGAAGATTCGCTTAAAATTACTGAGGCATTCCCTTATTTGGCTCTGAATGAGGAAGATGTATATGCGAATTGGAAAAGCGCCGAGGTTGTTATGCGTGGAACGCTGAAAACGGAGCCAACCGCGGCTATTAATATCCCGGATTTGAAAAAGATGAAAGAGGGTGCATATAAGATAACAGTCTCATCTAAAGATAAATATGGTGAGAAAGTTTCTTTTGAGACCTGCTTCTACATTCAAAGTTCCAAGAGCAAAAGGTCGTCTGTCTTTTCCGCTTTGTCGTTGCAGGCGGATAAGAGTACAGCACAGCCTGGTGATGTTGTCACGGTGACTATCGGCTCATACCTTAATGTTGCGAATGTCTATCTTGAGGTTATGGCCAATGACACGATGCTCTATACCAAGTGGCTTGTTTTGAAGCGCGGGCAGACACAGTGCGAGATTCCAGTCACAGAGGATATGCGCGGTAGCATTACAGTTGCGGCGTTTCTCGCTGATAACGGATTCAGTTATATGGAGACTGAACACATAAATGTGCCTTTCCTCAATAAGAATATTGAGTTCGAGTGGGGGGCGTTTCGCGACAAGACACAGCCCGGCTCCGAAGAGACTGTGGAGCTGAAATTAAAGGGGCTCGGCGGTGAAAAGTTAGCGGCTGAAATGCTTTGCACTATGTACGATGCCGCGTTGGACGCTTTCAGACCAAATAGCTTGAACCTAATTTTGGATTATCTGAATATTTCAAAAAAATATCCGTTTACCGCGCCTCGTACTCTCCGTTATGATGCATCTGAATATGAGAATTTTGTAAATAACTATAAATCACTTGCTTATTATGTGTTTTATAAATTGGAAAGCGGATTCGTATGGGAAAGACAGTTATATAGAAAAGGGTATTATATGTTAGCCGGCGCAGTGAAAGAAAGGGATGGTGATATTCTTGAAGCGCCTCTTCTTAGAGCTGGAAATGATGTGGCTGAGCTTGTGGAAGAAGCTGACTATGAAGTTGTTCAAACGTATGAAAAAAGTAGTGGAAAAGATGCTGAACAGGAGACGATTGATACAGCCGAACTTCGCTCTGATTTCGCTGAAACGGCCTTCTTCTATCCTGATTTGAAGACTGATGCTGAGGGCAATGTTGTTTTGACGTTCAAAATGCCGGAGACACTTACAAAGTGGAAAATGCTTGGTTTGGCTCACACTACAGATATGAAGGTCGGAACGTTTGAGAAGTTTATACAGACAGCCAAGGATTTGATGGTTGTGCCGAATGTGCCGAGGTTTATGCGCGAAGGCGATAAGATGCGGTTTTCAGCCAAGATTGTAAATTCAAGCAATGTGCAACTTTCGGGCAAAATATCTGTTGAATTTTATAATGCCCTTGATAATAGCAAGTTGGATATTGTGGATGGCGAAACAACACACTCGTTTTCAGTTGAGGCGGGCAAGAGCGGAGAGGTGAGCTTTAATGTGGTTGTTCCCAAAGGCGTGCCGGCGGTGACTTACCGTATTTTGGCGCGCTCCGAAAAAGTTGACGGCGTTACATACACAGACGGCGAGTCAGCGACTTTGCCGGTGCTCTCAAACAGAATGTTGGTGACAGAGACACTTAATCTTTATGTGAATGGGAAGCAGACGAAACATTTTGACTTTAAGCCGCTTGACAATTATCTGAAAGGTCTCGCCCCTAAAACTCGCGAGCATTACAACCTGAAACTTGAGCTCACTCCGAATCCGATGTGGTATGCTGTTCAGGCGCTGCCGTACCTTATGCAATATCCGTATGATTGTAACGAGCAGATGTTCAGTAAGATGTATGCGAATTCTTTGGCTGCTCAAATTGCGAATTCTTCTCCTGATATTAAAAAGGCATTCGAAGCATGGAAGAATGAGAATCCTGATGAGTTATGTTCAAATCTCGAGAAAAACGAGGATTTGAAATATGCGGTTCTTGAGGAGACTCCATGGGTTTTGGATGCTCAGAATGAGTCTTCACAAAAATATTTGATAGGCAATCTGTTTGATGTCAAGCGAATTGAGAAAGAGAATGCTCAGATTATCAGGAAACTTGAAAAAAATCAGAATGGTGATGGTTCGTGGTCTTGGTTTAGCAATGGCTATCCGAGCCGCTTTATCACGCAGCATATAGTCGCCGGCAGCGGGCACCTCTCAGTCCTCGGCGTTGACGATTTCAACAATATGCTCCCCGACAGATCTCTCAAAAAAGCTGTCAGTTTTATGGATAATGAGCTGACTATCGGTTATAACCAGCTGAAAAAATATAAAGAGGATATGTCAAAAATATTCCCTTCAAATTTTGAAATACATCATTTTTATGCGAGAAGTTTCTTCATTAACAAGTTTAAAATATCGAAGAGTGACAGGGAAGCATACGATTTTTATCTTAATCAGATGAAGAAAAACTGGTCGAACGAGTCAATATACATGCAGGCGATGATTGCGCTTGTGATGTACAGAAACGGTGATGATAAATTAGCCAACACTATTATTAAGAGTTTGAAAAATAGGGCTTTATATTCCGAAGAATTGGGAATGTACTGGAAGCGCGAAGGGAGCGGCTGGTTCTGGTATGAGGCGCCAATAGAGCGGCAGTCGTTACTTATTGAGGCGTTTCTGACAATAACAAACGATATTGAGTCTGTGGAGAAAATGCAGCTGTGGCTTCTGAAGCAGAAACAGACACAGAACTGGGGCACGACTAAAAACACTGCTGAGGCCTGCTACGCGCTTTTCATGCGGAACGGCTTGAAAGTAAAGGAGATGAAACAGGGTGAGCCAGTTTCTGTATCGCTTCTTGATACTGTAATTGTTGTTGAGGACGACCCGGCAACGCCAACTGTTATGCAGACGGTGCCGATGAATGAGAACGCACAAGTGAAGTGCACCGGCGTGACTTTGGCGAAAAGTGATGAGGGCAGCGCGTGGGGCGGACTCTATTGGCAATATTTTGACAATATGGAAAATATTGAGGCGACAGACAAAAATCTTCCGCTGTCGATGGTGAAGCAGCTTTACAAAGTGCAGATCGGCGACCGTGGCGAGGTGCTTGTGCCGATTACGCCTAAAAATCCGATTCGTGTCGGTGACAAAGTCCGTGTGCGGGTTGAGTTGCGCGCTGACAGGGATTTCGAGTTCGTTCATTTGAAGGATGTGCGTGCCGCCACGTTTGAGCCTACAGACGTATTTTCTGGCTACAGACGTCAAGGGAACATGTATTATTACGAATCTGTGCGAGATGCTTCTGTCAACTTCTTTTTCGATTATTTGCGCAAGGGTACGTATGTCTTTGAATACACGCTTGTGGCGACACAGTCGGGAGAGTTCTCAGGCGGCATCTCAACGGTGCAGTGCATGTATGCGCCGCAATTTGCAGCCCACAGCAAAGGCATAGTCGTTTCTGTTGAAAAATAGCGCCTGAGTTTACAGGAACATCTCGTCATTGAAATTGATGAGATAAACTTTTCGAGTGGCGCGTGTGAGTGCGGTGTAGAGCCAGCGCAGATATTCCTTGTCGAAGCCTCCTTCGGGAATGAAGCCTTGGTCGATGAATATTATTTTCCATTGCCCGCCTTGCGTTTTGTGGCAGGTGAGGGCGTAGGCGAATTTCAC
>CACYHL010000021.1:0-7501 GCA_902774205.1 uncultured Bacteroidota bacterium
TCTTGAGGCTTCAAAGTCTGATTTTTCTGAGGAGATTAAGGAAGACGCGCTTTATAACTACGCGAAACTTCAATATGAGACTTCGGGAAGCCCGTTCAACAGTGCGATAAAGGCGTTGGAGCAATATGTGAACACCTATCCGCATACATCACGTGGAGAGGAGGCAATGTCTTATCTGTCAGATATTTATCTTTCTACAAAGAATTATCAGGGTGCGATAACTTCCCTTGATAAAATATCTTCAAAAAGTCCAGTTTTGCTCAAGGCATATCAGCGTTGCACACATTTCCGCGCATTGGAACTTATTAATAATAAGAACTATAAAGGTGCTTTGCAGCTTATCGAAAAGTCGATGGGCTATCCTTTTGACCAAGCCATACAGACGAGCAATCTCTATTGGAAGGCAGAATGTGAATATCGTAACGAGGATTTCCTGAAATCATATTATTCTTTCCAATCTTATTATAAAAATTCTGGTGCGAAAGATGATGCTAATTATGCAAAGTCTTATTACACATACGGTTATGCAGGCCTTAAAACAAAAAAATATCAGGAGGCCGAAACCGCTTTCAAGACATATCTTTCGAATGATGGTTTAGATGAAAGTTTTGAGGCGGATGCTCTTGCGCGCCTTGCGGACTGCTATTATATGCGCAAAGATCTTTCACAGGCGATAAATTATTATGAAAAATGCGCTGACAAAAGAAGCAGTAATTTTGATTATGCGCTTTATCAGCAGGCGAAATGCTATGGCTATCTGAATAAAAACGACAAGAAATTGGAATATCTTGAAAGACTGAGAGTTGAAGTTCCGAAATCGCAATATTCTGATGACGCGGACTATGACATAGCAACTACATATCATGAGCAAGGCGATTATGCGATGGCGATTTCGAGTTATAGGAATTTTATATCGAAACATCCGAAAAGCCCATATATCCGTCAGGCATACAATAAGTTAGCGCAAGCGTATATGAATACTCAGCAGAGTGATGCGGCGATAACAAACTTCAAATATGTCTTCGAGCATTATCAGGGCTCGGCTGAAGCGAAAGACGCGCTTAACAACCTTCAGGCGATTTACGCTGAAAACGGCACTATGGGCGAGTTCTTCGAATATATCAAGAGCAAGGGGAATATTGATGTGAAGACTGAGGAACAGGATTCCCTCACTTACAAGGCGGCGTTGTCAAAATACAATCGCGGCGACTGTGAGGCGGCTGTCAAGGGCTTTTCCGAATACCTGAAACTCTTCCCTGACGGCTTTTTCGCGGCGGCGGCGTACTACAATAAAGCTGACTGTGAGTATGGGGCGAAAGATTTTGACGGTGCGCTCGCGGATTATGAAGCTCTGCTCGCAAAGAAGAACAGCTCACAATACCATGAACTCGCCACAAGAAGGTCTGCTATAATACTTTATAATAAAAATGAATACGAAAAAGCGTTGGCCAGATTCACAAAATTGTCGGAAATTGCATCTTCGTCAACGGATTTGCTTTTGGCTCATTCGGGCATAATGCGTGCTGCATACGAACTGAAGAACCACACGCAGGCGAAAAAGTCAGCGGAGTTCCTCCTTCTTCAGGAAACCACTGATAATGAGCTTCGTACAGAAGCGCGCTATGTTGCCGGAAAATCCGCTTTCGCTCTCGGTGACTTGGTGGCGGCGAAAAAATATCTCACCCCGCTCGCAAAAAGCAGCACCAACGACGCAGCAGCCGAAGCCGCATATATAACTGCTCTTATTGAGTTCCAACAGAATAATCTCGACGAGTGTGAAAAAATCATAGGTGACATATTATCAGCTAATTACAGCTCTGAATATTGGTATGCTTCAACATTTATCCTTTACGGTGATTGGTATCTCGCAAAAGGAAATGTTTTTCAGGCGAAACACACTTACCAGAGCATTGTTGACAACTACGACGGTGATGATTTGAGAAGCATTGCGCAACAGAAAATAGACAAGATTGTGGCGGCGGAAGAGGAGGAGAAAAAACAGCAAGAACAACAGGAAGAAATAGAAAACATTAATGAATAAGACAATGAAAAGAAATTTTGTTTTCACTTTGGCTTTGATGGCAATTTGCGGTACAATGTGGGCGCAGCGTGTCGATACTGCCCGCTTCAGATTTGAATATGATCCGCAACTGTCTAATTTTAAAAAGATTAACGAGCCTGCAGAAATTGTTGACACTTTCAAATCGAAAGTCTCGTTTGACTATTATATCACACCGCAGCGGCTTGACGTGACTTTTGAGCCGTCAAAAATAAAACCTTTGAAGGTGATGCTTGACCCGCAGAAACGACTTTACCGCAACTTCATAAAAGTGGGCTTCGGCTACCCGATAACGCCACTTGCCGAACTCGCGATACATAACGGGATAAGCAAAAAATATTCATACGGGTTGAATGTCCACCATTTTTCAGCGTGGGCGAAACCTATTGGGAAAACTATGAAACAGTACGGTTACGCCCCGTTTTCAGACACAAAGGCAGACATCTTTTTCTCACGCTTCTTTAAAAAACAAACTCTCTATTCCTCAATAGGTTACAGTCACGAGGCGGCACGCTATTATGGTTATGAAGTGGCTGAGTTGCCGGATTCGTTGCGTGCTTATTACACAGGCGACAAATACAAGGATACGCTCAAACATCAGTTTCATCATGTCAGGGCGGAGATTGGGGTGCGCTCAAATTACACGGTTGAGGAGAAGAATATGAAACAAGACGTGCGGTTGAATTATGACGGGATTTTTGCGAATTTCCATGATATGGAGAATCATATCGGGCTGAAATCTTTCTTCGCATACGACGCTCAGTGGCTGAAAATCTCTGGTAGTCAGCTTTATAGGTTGGATTTTAATTTCGATTATTATAATAATGTATGGAACCGCGGCGACAGCACGGCATCGAAAAGCGACAGTTATGTCATTTCGCCGGAACTGTTTGCGCATTGGACTTTTGGCGACTATCAGGTGAAGTTAGGTGTGGGCATGGCGTTCAGTCGCGCGGGACTTGCGGACACGGTCGGTGCTCCGAAAGAACGTAAGGTGAAATTCACAATCTATCCGCTCGCTGAATTGCAGCTTGGCGTGGTGCCCGGCATTTTGAGCATTTATGCAAATTTGGGCGGCAACGCAACTTATAACTCATATCAGTCAATACTTTATGAGAATCCTTTCGTGAAACCGCACCTTGAAGATTTGCATTTCACCCGCAATTGGGTTGTCGTGCAGGGCGGTGTTAAGGGTAATCTTGTTAAGAAGCTGAATTACAATGTCTTTGCCCGCTATTCATACGCCGAGGATATGCTCTTTTACGTTCCTGACACGCTCGCACCGCTCAAAAACCAGTATGATGTTGCTTATTCTGATGGCGGCTGCCTCAACGTCGGTTTGAACCTCAACTGGGAAGTGCTCAATAACCTCACCCTTCATTTTGATGCCGACTATTGGCTTTATCATGTTGACGAGAATTTCAAAAACAATTATGAGAAACCTCTTTATAAGCCAGCTCTCGAATTTGCTTTCAACGGGGATTACATTTTCCGCGATATGCTCGTCTTCAATTTGAATTTCAATATGGGATTTTTGGCATACGAAAGAAGATGGAATAAAGAGATTAACGCATACGAAACAAAGATGATGAAGCCGATTCTTGACTTCGGTCTCGGAGTTGAGTGGCTAATCACCAACCGTTTCACCGCTTTCCTTAACATTAACAATGTTGCGTGCCAGCACTACGCGAAATATAATAATTACAAAAATATGGGTATAAATGTCCTTGCCGGTGTGACTTACCGTTTCGGTGAGGCGAAGCTCAAACGCGGAAAGACGGCGAAAGGAAGGAAATAAGCAAGTCCGTGAATTTTGAGACTGCAGTAGGCAAGGGTAGGGGAATATAGCGTAAAGGTTAGGGGTGTTTCTTGCCCAAGAAGAGGGCACCAGCATGCCTATTGGAGGTGGCATACCAGCAAATCTTGTTGGATTGATTTTAAAATTACCGTAACTTTGTTACCAAAATGTAAGCGTAAAGCAGAATAATTATAACGACTTTGCATCTATTTATTTTGAGCTCGCCAATGGATAACATAGTGAAGTGTGCAGCGTGAAATTAAGGATATTGTGATAATGTTATGATATTGACGATATTTGATGTTTTCTTGAAGAATATGCTTATTTTTTTTGTGAAAAATGACTACTTTTGCATATTGAAAAAAAACAATAATTACTTCATTAGATGTCAAAAAAGACGAAAATATCCCTCTCTCGCCTTGAATCCTTTTTGAAGGCCCAGTGCGACCGCTTGCGTACCAGTATGGACGCCGCTGAATACAAGAACTATATCATCGCTTTGCTGTTCTTGAAACGCATCAACGACCAGTTTGAAATTGACAGATTGGCATTGAAAGACGACTTGAAAAAGCAGTATCCTAATGCAGATGAGGCGACCATTGACGAAGAACTGGACATTCCTGAAAAGTATAACTGTTATGTGCCAGCATTGGCCCGATGGAAATACTTGCTTCATCCGTTGAATGAGGAGGGCGAGGAACTTAGCTATGGCGACGCCATTACCACCGCATTGGCCGAAGTTGAAAAGAGCAATTCGGCGTTGCTGTCGGGTGTGTTGAGCAAGACCAAATTCAACGAGCTGAACACAAAAGGTGAGCGGGTGCTGGATGACGAAACGCTGAGCGCCATCTTAAAGGATTTCAACGACTTCCCGAAGTTGCAGGACGAGAATTTCGAGTTTCCGGACCTTTTGGGTGCCGCTTACGAATATCTGATTAAGTTCTTCGCCGAAAGTGCCGGCAAGAAGGCAGGTGAATTCTATACGCCTTCGGAGGTGGTCTATCTGATGGGGCAGATTCTGCAACCCAAAGAGACCGACGAGATTTGCGACCCCACAGTAGGTTCGGGCGGCTTGCTGATTACTATGTACAACTATGTGGAAAATCGTTACGGAAGTGCCGCAAGGCTCACCCTGCACGGACAGGAGAAGTTCGACAGTCCGTACCAGATGTGCAAGATGAACATGATTTTCCACAACATCCGCAACGCTCGCATCGAGCAGGGCGACACGCTTCTCGACCCCAAATTAGTGACGGGCGGCTCGCTCAACCAATACGACATCGTGGTGGCCAATCCGCCGTTCTCGCAGAACTATACAACCGCCAACATGAAGTTCAAGGAACGCTTCCAGAACTGGATGAGCAAGAAAAAACAGGCGGATTTTATGTTTGTGCAGCACATGATTTCGGTGCTTAAAAACAACGGTCGCATGGCAGTGGTAATGCCGCACGGTGTGCTTTTCCGTGGCGGCGAGGAGCAAAAAATGCGACAACGCCTTATTATGGGCAGCGAAACCAACCCCACGTGCATCTTGGAGTGCGTCATCGGACTGCCGCAAGGCCTGTTTTACGGCACTGGCATCCCGGCTTCTTTGCTGATTATCAATAAGGCCGATGCCGACAAACGCAAAGGCGTGTTCTTCATCAATGCCGACCGCGAATACAAGGAAGGCAAAAACCAAAACTCGCTGCGTCCCGAAGATATTGAGAAAATCAGCTTTGTCTATCACAACAAGAAAGAGATTCCGGGCTACAGCCGTTTGGTGAGCAAGGAGGCGTTAGCCGCCGAGGATTACAACTGCAACATCCGCCGATATGTGGATAATTCCGAGGCACCCACGCCGCAGGATGTAAAGGCGCATATCAACGGCGGTATTCCTGCCAAGGAAATCGACGAGTTGAAACCCGTTTTCGATTGTTATAAAGGATTGCAGGGCAAGCTGTTTACAATAGCCACTGACGGTTACGCTAAGTTCACGGATGCTGTTACCGAAAAAGCTGACATCAAGAACATCATTGCTGAAAGTGAAGGGAAAAAGAAGGTTGCAGATGAATACAGCAAGGCAATAGACACCTTTTGGACCGCATCGGATGCCGATTTGAATGCCTTGCACGGTGGCAGTCTGTTCGATTTCAACCATAACCTCACCGACCGTTTTGTGAGTGAGCTTTCTAAGCTGTCGGTGCTTGATGAATACCAGATTCGCGGTTCATTCGCCCATTTCTCCGATTCGCTCAAAAGCGACTTCCGCAGTGTGCAATCGAGCGGTTGGACGGCGGAACTTATTCCTGATGACGAACTGATTGCCAACGAGTTTCCAGAAGTGCTGGCCGACCTCAAGCGTTTGGAAAGTCGCCGCGATGAATTGGAAGGTAAGTTTGCCGAAATTGCCGACCTCGACCCCGAGGAATGGGATGCCGAACAATATGAGGTGATGCCCAAAGCCATTATTTCAGAGTTCAAAGAGGAGAAGAAAAACTTAAAGGCACAAATCAGAGAATTACAGAAGGAACTTAAGGCCAAAACTAAAATAGCAAAAACAGAGTTCTCTTTAGAGCAAAAACGATTGAAAGGATTGCGAAAAGAGGCATTAAAGGCAAAAAATAACGAAGAAGTAAAGAATCTTGACGAACAAATTGCAAACCTTGTTATGCCAGTTATTGTAAATCACGAGATTGATATTCTGAATCAGCAGGTTGTAAACATTGACACACAAATTGCCCACCACATAGAACTTGAAACAGAACTGAAGGACTTCCGCAGGAAGATACGCGAAATAGAACAGAACAAGGAAAAACTGGCCGACAAAGCCCGCGAGCAGATTTCTGATGACGATGCCCGTCGGCTGATTACTGCCCGCTGGCTCAAGATTCTGCATGACAACATCAATGTCTATCTCGAAGCCCACGCCCGCCGTCTGCAGCAACGCATCGAACTTATCCACGACAAGTATTCCGTTACGCTCAGCACCCTGATTTCCGACCGCGACCAAGCCACGGAGGAGTTGAATGGGTATTTGAAAGAGTTAGGGTATATTGATGAACTTGGTAAAACGAAAAAGGAATAACCATGGCGATAGCAGACGGACATAATGAACAATGTACAATGGAGAGTGTACAATGGAAGACGGTGAAACTGGGGGATGTTGCAAAAACGTTCACGGGGTTGACATATTCGCCAAATTGCATCGATAAAAGTGGAACACTTGTTCTGCGTTCTTCAAACATAAAAGACGGACAACTTTGTTTTGAGGACAATGTGTATGTATCTATGGAAATTCCAGAGAGAGCTATTGTCCAAGAAAATGATATTTTGATTTGTGTTAGAAATGGAAGCAGGAACTTAATTGGCAAATGTGCTTTGATAACAAAAGATGCTGTTGGAATGGCATTTGGCGCATTTATGACAGTTCTGAGATCAAATATTATAGATCCTAAATTACTGTTATATATATGGCAATCGAATATTATTCAAAGACAGGTTGCAAATAACATAGGAGCTACTATTAATCAAATCACAAACGCTGATTTTAATAGATTTGAGATTTCCTATCCCGACTCCCTTCCTGCCCAGCGCCGCATTGCCGCCATCCTTTCCGCCGCCGACAAGGTGATAGAACAAACTCGGCAACTCATTGGCAAGTA
>CACYHL010000021.1:7575-9938 GCA_902774205.1 uncultured Bacteroidota bacterium
AGGGGTGGAAGAAGGATGTTATTGTAAATGTGTGTGATAAGATAACTGATGGCTGTCATAACAAACCAAAATGTATTGATAGAGGTGATTATGTGATGTTGAGTTCTCAAAACATCAAAGATAATCAACTTGACTTAACGAATGTTAGTTTTTTAAATAAAGATGATTTTGAGCGAGAAGACCTAAGAACCCGTACGCAATCAGGAGATATTCTGTTAACTATTGTAGGGACAATTGGTCGGACATATCTTATTAAAGAATCTGATCCGAAATTTACTTTACAGCGAAGTGTAGCAGTGCTAACTCCAATAAATACGGTAGTTGATGCGAGTTTTTTGTTGTATTCATTGAAAAATTCTCAATCAATCTTGGAAAATGAAGCTCATGGTTGTGCACAGAAAGGAATATACTTAAAGCAGTTAGCACAACTGCCTGTATGTTTTCCGATGGACCTTCCCGAGCAGCGCCGCATAGCAAAGATGTTGTCGGGAATAGACAGGAAAATAGAGGCAGAGCATAAGGTTTTGGAGAAATATGAGAAGATGAAGAAGGGGTTGATGGAGGGGTTGTTGAGAGAAGAAAATATGTACAAGTCAATTATAATATAAGTTATAACTAATACAAAACATATGTGCACAGAAAACAGAAAAACAGCAATGGCGTTCATAGGGAACGGCTTTGATGTAGCATTAGGATTTAGAACCAAATATTCCGATTTTTACAATGATAGTAAATTGCTTAAGAAATATGCAGGCAATGGAAATTCCTTGTGTAGTCACATTCTAAATAATATTAAAGGTGGTTTATGGAAAGATTTAGAATGTGGCTTATATCAGTATTCCATAGAATTAACTAAGAAAGTTGGACGCGACAATAAAGAGACAGCCGAACTGTTTAAAAAGGAATTTGAAGAATTAAGAACTGCCTTGTTTAATTATCTTAGGCAGGAATTAAGCGAACCTGTTCCTGCTGGCAATTCTATTATAAGTCTAATGCTCGAGTGGAAAAGACTTAATTTGCAATGTTTATCTTTCAATTATACAACTACTATTGCAGTTTATTTAAACGGGAAAGATAGCAGACTTTGTTATAACTCTGATGATTCAATAAACTCTGATGTTCTGATTTATCGACATGGAACATTGTATAATTCTAAAGATGCATGTGAGAATAAACCAGAAGATATTGTTGTTGGAATAGATGATAGTCAAGTAGTTGAACCATTGCATTCTTTTCTTTACAAAACTCAGCAACATGTCCAATATCTCACAAATGATTTAGTAAATACCATAAAAAACAAAGAAGTTTACATCGTATACGGATGCTCAATGGGTGAGTCTGATAAGTTTTATTTCAAAACTCTTTTTGAGCCAACTGTGTCCAATAAATGTTATATAATTTATGGTTTTAAGGATGACGGCATCGCAAATATTAAATCTGCTGTGCGTCAATTTGTTGGTGATTTGAATATCTTTGAATCCAAGAACAAAGTACATTATATTGATTGTTCAAAAGCCGAATGTATTCAGCAAACCAAAGATATTATTGATTCTTTGTTTTAAGTTGAACTGAATGTGTCCGAATACACCAACATTGAGCACCATTTTCTCGAAAAAAACACGGCAAATCATCAAAGTTCAATTTATTGAAAAAGTGTATTTTTGCAAAATAATAGAAGAAAATAAAACATACTCGCTATGAGCAGAAAAAGAACGTTGAAATATGAACCAAACCTATAACATATACTGCGACGAAAGTTGCCATCTTGAACATGATGGCATCAAACCGATGGGGCTGGGCTGCGTATGGTGTGCAAAAGAAGACAGACTGAATATATTTGAAGAATTGAGAAATATCAAAACAAAACATGGTCTGAAAGCCCATTGCGAATTGAAGTGGAATGCTGTATCTCCAGCAAAAATAGACTATTATGTTGATGTAATCAATTACTTCTTTGCTAATTCAAAACTTCATTTCAGAGCTCTTATAGTTTCGGATAAAGCGCAACTGAAACACGATGATTTTGGGCAGTCTCATGATGATTTTTACTATAAGATGTATTTTAATCTGTTGAAAACAATCATCATTCCAGGCGACAACTACGAGGTATACATTGATATAAAAGATACCAGAAGCGAACAAAAGGTCAAAAAACTAAAAGAGGTTATTTCAAATAGTCAATACGACTTTGACCAGTCGATGATAAGACGCATACAGCAGGTTAATTCAAGTGATGTGGAATTGATACAACTCACAGATTTGCTCCTTGGGGCGGTTGTTTATCATCAACGAGGTCTTGACGGTAGCCAAGCAAAATTGAAACTTGTCGATTTGCTCAAGGAGAAGTCAAAATATTCACTTAC
>CACYHL010000021.1:9975-27939 GCA_902774205.1 uncultured Bacteroidota bacterium
CTCAATTATGACAGAAGAGGAAATTTTAATGATGCCGGCACTTGTATTGCTTGACGATTTCGGTGGGGATTTCACGCAATACATTGAAGCGGTTTATGCAATTTTCAAACGCGATTTTGTTGATTCCAAACCATCGTGGGATGGGAAACGCTTCGCTTTGAAAAAATATCCCATGGGGTTCGGAAAAGAACATACGTTTTATCATATCACGCATGAAGGACATGACGAAGAAGAAAGAACGCCCGATCTTCGTCGGATGGAGCGTATCGCTTATCCTCGTTTTATGATAGACAAAGCCAATCATCCTACATTGAAAGTGTGGTTAAAAAGAATAAACAATAGCGACAGAATTCACATTATGAACCAAGAAGAAAGATTTTTGGTCGTTTTGGAAGTCAGGAAAGACATCTTTCTTCTATGGACAGCCTTTTATATTGAATACGATCATACTTTGCAGAAGAAACTCAAAGAATATGAGGAATATATAAAAAGCAAGGACCGCACTTGACGGTCCCGTAACTCTTTCAACATCATGGTTGCTGAGATGTTGCAAAAATACAACTTTTTTGAATACAAATAATTGTTTTGAAAAAAATATTTTTTTGAATAAAAAAACATAGATTTTTCCCATCCCTAAAGGGATATTAATAGAGAATTAGAAAAATATAGATTACAAAATGAGCGAATACACCAACGTTGAGCATCCCTTTCTTGAAAAGCTTCGGGAAATCGGCTGAGAGAATTATCATTGAAAAAGTGTATTTTTGCAGTATAAGAATAAACAACCATGGCTTTACCCATCAACATAGAAGACCTGCTGAACAAGAACAGAATCGAATCCGATAGGATTGAGTTCAAGAAAGGATGGAATCCAGTTGCCATCTACCACTCCGTCTGCGCTTTTGCCAATGACATAGACAACATTGGCGGCGGATACATTGTGGTTGGTGTGGAAGAGGAAAACGGGATGGCAAAGCGTCCCGTGTGCGGCGTTCCCGAAGCATCGTTGGATAAGATTCAGCGCGAAATACACCAATACAATCAATTGATGGAACCGTTCTACGCTCCTCGCCTGTCGGTGGAGGAGGTTGACGGAAAGAAGATTTTGGTGATATGGGTCACCTCGGGCAACAACCGCCCTTATACCGTTCCGTCGGATGTTACCGCAAAACTGAAGAAACCGGTCTTCTATATTCGATATGGCTCTTCTTCCATCGAAGCAAAAGGGGAACTCCTTGACCAGTTGAGGGATTTGGCCAATCGTGTGCCTTTCGACGATCGTGGCAATGAAAACATTCCGTTGAGCGAAATCTCCCCGTTGCTGCTGAAAGACTATCTTGAAAAGGTGGGGAGCAAACTGGCCGCAGCCGATTTCACCTCCAATCTTGCCCATATCCTGGAACAGATGGACTTGCTGGAAGGTCCTGTCGAGAAACGGCAAATCAAAAACGTGGCGGCCATGATGTTTTCCGAAAATCCCGCCAAGTTTTTCAAAGAGACGCAAGTCGATATCGTCCTGTTTCCCGAAGGAAGAGAAAACAACCCCGACAACATCATCGAAGTGCCGGCAATAAAAGGGCCTGTCCCAAAAATGATTGCGGATGCACTAAGTTATCTCCGCACCAATGTCATCAAGGAACGCATCACAAAACCTGCCGACAATGAAAGGTCGGAAAAACATTTCAACTATCCTTTCCAGGCTTTGGAAGAAGCGGTTGTGAACGCCCTGTACCATAGGAACTATCAAGAGCGGGAACCCGTTGAGATTACTATCGAGCCTGACAGGATAAGCATTCTGAGTTATTCGGGACCCGACAGGTCGATAAGCATGCAAGCCATCAAGGAGGCGAAATCATTGCGGTCGCGAAGATATCGCAATCGCAGGTTGGGCGAGTTCCTCAAAGAACTGGACTTGACGGAAGGCCGAGCCACTGGCATCCCAACCATCCAAAAAGCCTTGGCTGAAAACGGATCCAAACCAGCTTCTATTGAAACCGATGACGATAGAACCTTCTTCTTGATAGACATCCCTTGTCATCCCAATTTTGTTGGAAATGTCCAAGTTGAACTTGCTGAAATAGAAAGAGTTATAGAAAAGATGTCCAAGTTATGTCCAAGTTATGACCTAGTTATTTCCCAGTCTATTCTTGAGAAACTGGCAATATGCCTTTTGAGGTGCAAAAATGAAATCTCGGGACATGATATGCTTAAGGATATTGATGCCACATCTTACAAACAACGTAAAAGAAAGTATCTTGATAAACTAATGGAAATGAAACTTATCAGGATGACCAAGCCAGATAAACCAACGGCTCGAAATCAACGATATATCTGCACGGATTTGGGCAAGCAGATCATCGAGTAATAGTACAATGACAAAGATGTCCAAGTTAATGTCCAAGTTATGTCATAGTCGAACTTGTTGAAAACCAGTATTATAATGATGACTTGGACATCTTTTGTCCAAGTCATGTCCAAGTTAGGAAAACATAACCATTGATAGTTATTAATTGAAATGAGTGAATACACCAACGTAGAGCAGCCCTTTCTCGAAAAGCTTCGTGAAATCAAGTGGAAAGTGATAGACAAAGGCAGCGGCGGCATTCCGCAAGACCCTGCCGAGAGTATGCGCACGTCGTTCAGCGAGGTGGTGCTCAAAGATGAGTTTTTCAAGAAGTTGAGCGAACTCAACCCGTGGATAACCGCGGAGCAAAAGGAATACTGCTACCGCAAAATCACCGACATCGACAAGCCGCTCACCGATGCCAACCGCGAGATTCACAATATGCTGCTCGAAGGCATCCACCTGCGCACCAAAAACGAGCAGACGGGCGAGGAAAACCCAACAGCCAAAATCATCAACTTCGACAACTACAAGAAAAACTCTTTCATCGCCATCAACCAGTTCCGTGTCGATACCAACAACACCAAGCCCTTCATCATCCCCGACATTGTCTGCTTTGTGAACGGTTTACCGCTCGTGGTGATAGAATGCAAGGACGAGAATGTTGCCGAACCGATGAGCGAGGCCTACGACCAGATCAAACGCTACGCCAACCAGCGCGTAATCGACGCCCCCTTTGCCGCCGGCGTAGAAGAAGGCTGCCAACGGCTGTTCCACACCAACCTTTTCAGCGTCATCACCCGTGGCGTGGAGGCGCGTTGCGGTACCATCTCCGCCGATTTCGATTTCTACCTCAACTGGAAGGACATCTTTCCCGAGGAATACGCCGAAGGCACCAACATCAATCCCGCCGAGCGGCAGGAAATCCTCATCAAAGGCATGTTCAACCACGAGATTCTGATTGACATCTTCCGCAACTTCACGCTGTTCACGCACAAAAACGACACCACTACCAAAATCATTTGCCGTTATCAGCAGTACCGTGCCGTGGGCAAGATGCTGCGCAAGCTCCAGAGCGGCACCGACTGGAAAAGCCGCAGCGGCGTGATTTGGCATACGCAGGGCAGCGGCAAGTCGCTTACGATGGTGTTCTTGGTGCGTAAGATGCGCCACATCCCCGAACTGCACGACTACCGCATCCTGATGGTGGTGGACCGCCACGACCTCGAAGACCAGCTGGCCGAAACTGCTGAATATACGGGCGAGTTGCGCCACGACCCGCGTACCAGGAAAATCCAGAACATCGTGGAAAACCGCCAGCAGCTGGTGAAACTCGAAGGCGACACCGCCGACCTCAATCTGGTGATGATACACAAATTCGGCGAGAATAGGGAGTATTCCCTCGAATCGCTGATCAACGCAGGAATCGTGCCGCAGTACGAGACTTTCCCCGTCGTCAACGACAGCCCTAAGATATTGGTGCTCATCGACGAGGCGCACCGCTCGCAAGGCGGCGAGATGGGCGACAACCTCTTCCAGGCTTTCCCCAATGCGGCACGTATCGGATTCACCGGCACGCCGCTCATCACACCCAAGCACAAGGCCACTACGTGCGAGCGTTTCGGTCAGCAGGCGGGAGTTTTCATCGATACATACAAGATGAACGATTCGGTGAAAGACCATGCCACCGTTGATATCAAGTACATCGGGCGCAAAAGCGACGACAACATTCCCCATAAAGAGGAGTTCGACCATGCTTTTGAGGAAACTTTCAAAAATCGCACTCAAGAGGAACGCATTGAGATACAGCGGCGTTACGGCACCATGATTGCCTACTTGGAGAATGCCGACCGCATAATGAAAAACGCCCGCGACATGCTGGAACATTATGTTTCGGAGATTCTTCCCAACGGGTTCAAGGCACAGGTGGTGGGCGCTTCCATTTTGGCAGCAGTCCGTTACAAAAGAGCTTTCGAAATGCTAATTCCGGAGTTCATCCAAAGAGAAGAGCAGAAGCCGGCGGAAGAGCGTGACGACGTCATGCTGCAACGCCTGAAAATGCTGAAGATACGGGCAGTGGTGTCAAGTTGTGGCAACAACGAAGATGCCATTATCCGAAATGCTCGAATGGAAGCCGCCTCCGACGATGCCGTCACTAATTTCAAGAAAGGATTTGATGTTGAAGACCCGCTTTCTGGCATCGGCATCCTTTGCGTGTGCGACCGTCTGCTGACTGGTTTCGATGCTCCGGTTGAACAGGTGATGTATCTTGACAAGAATCTGGCGGAACACAATCTGATGCAGGCCATCGCCCGTGTGAACCGCACCAAGAAAGGCAAGACGCACGGCTTGGTGGTGGATTATTTCGGTGTTACCAAGAATCTGCACAAGGCGTTGGGCATCTACAGTGCCGAAGAAGAACGCGAGGCATCAGAGGACTTGAAAGACTTTGAAACCTATTTCTCCGCCATCGAAAAGGAAAGCCCCGAACTGGAATTGCGTTACAATAAGATTATCCAACGCTTCGTAGCAGAAGACATTCCCGATATTAAGGATTTTCTTGAGCAAAGAACTGAAAAAGAACAGGAAAAGGCCATTTGCGAGAAGATTGTAACAGCTGCAAAAAGCATCAAGTTCCGTTCCGAGTTGGACGCTTTGTTCCGATTGTTCTTCGACATCTTCGACCTGCTTTTCAACGAACCGAGTACGCGCAGCAATTATTATGTTCCTGCCAAGCGCATGGCCTATATTGTCGCCCTTATTAAATGGCATTACAAGGACGAAACGCTTGACCTCAAATGGGCGAGCGAGAAAGTGCGCCGCCTGCTCGACAAGTACTTGAAGTCTGACGGAGTTCGTGAGACTGTGCCGGAAGTGGACATTCTGTCGGATGATTTCCCGAAGATTGTCAACGATATGTACAACACTCCGCAGACCAAGGCATCTGCCATGGAGCATCAAATCCGCGAGCGCATCATCATCAAGTTGGGCGAAGGCAAAAATACAGCCCTTTACCAGAAGTTCAAGGACCGAATGGACAACATCCTCACCATCTATGCCGGCAACTGGGCGGAGATGATCAGCGAACTGGAACGCCTCCGTCAGGAGATGGCGCACCCGCGTCCGGCGGTCGTTTCAGAGGAAAAAGAACCGTTCTACGACAAACTCTGCCAGTGCGTCGGATTGGATTTTGAAGAAAAACACGACAACATCGTTGCCCTCACCGACAATGTTATGGATTTGATTTTCGAAGCCATGTCAATTCCCAATATCTGGACCAAACCGACCAATGTGAACGAATTGCGCGGCAAGATAGGGACTGTGCTCCGTTTCTCTGGAGTTCCAGAACTGAAGCAAAACAGCGAATCAATTGTCACGGAGTTGATTAAATTGGCAAAGAGTAATGAGAGCGTTTTGAGGCAATGTATTATCAACAAAATTTAAAGTGATTTTTTGACCTTATACTTCAAATTTTATCGTAAAATCTGAAGTATAACTTCAAATTTTTACTCAAAAAATAATGTTTGTATTGTTTTTTCTTGTATCTTTGCATCCGAGAAAATATCTATTGGTATGTTGAACAGATTATTGTCACTCAGCGATATAGAAAGCGACAGCCTGTTTTTATGGGGACCTCGCCAAACGGGTAAAAGCACCTTGTTGAAACAATTGTTTCCCAATGTCCCATATTACGACTTGCTTAAATCCGACGTTTATACAAAATATAAACTCAAACCTTCTTTGTTGAGAGACGAGTGCTTGATGCTAGATGAAGGCTCTGTGGTGGTTATAGACGAGGTTCAGAAAATCCCCGCATTGTTGGATGAAGTACACTGGCTTATGACCAACAAAGACATTCGTTTCATACTTTGTGGTTCAAGTGCCAGAAAGTTGAGACGAACAAGTGCCAATATGCTTGGTGGAAGGGCTATCCGTAAAGTTCTGCATCCTTTGGTAAGTGCTGAAATTCCTGATTTTGACATAAATAAAGCAATAAACCATGGCTTGCTTCCACGGCATTATCTGATTGAAAACCCTCAAAAACGTCTTCAAGCATATATCGGAGATTATTTACAGCAGGAAATCATTGCAGAGGCTCTGGTCCGCAACCTTGATTCCTTCACTCGTTTCTTAGAAGTAGCGGCATTGTGTGACACCGAAATGGTTAATTACACCAAAATAGCCAGCGATTGCGGAGTGTCTTCCAAAACCATCAAGGAATATTTTACAATCCTTGAGGAGACACTGGTTGGTATGTTTATTCCTGCCTATACAAAAGTGATAAAACGCAAAGTGCAGCTGGCACCAAAGTTTTATTATTTTGATGTTGGTATAACAAACTATCTCTTGCATAGAGAAAAACTTCGGCATGGCACTGCGGAATACGGACATGCTTTTGAACATCTTATCATCCAAGAGTTGGTTGCTTATCTCGATTATTCCGAATCAAACAAAAAACTGTCTTTTTGGCACACTTTAAATAATGCATACGAGGTTGATGCAGTGATAGGAGACGCCGAACTCGCCATTGAGATAAAGTCTTCGGAAAGGATCGCTTCTTCACATCTGAAAGGATTAAAGGCATTTAAAGAAGAACATCCGCAATGTAAACTTGTGGTTGTTTCGTTGGAAGAAACGCCAAGAATGTTTAATGATGTTGAAGTGTGGCCTGCAAAAGAATTTCTGTCAAGATTATGGGCTGGTAAGATTATCGGTCCAAAATAATCAATGCTTTCGTATGAAGATCGGAGAATTGGAAATAGAAATCAAGCGTTCGAAACGCCGCAAAACCATCACTGTCAACATCGAACGTGACGGCAGTGTGAACGCTGTGGCGCCGCTTGACTGCGATGACGAAACCATACGCAAGGAACTTGAAGCCCGTGAGTATCTGATTTGCAAGCGGATAGCGAACCGCAAGGCCGTGACCAAGGCTCATGTCAACCGTGAGTTCGTCAACGGACAGTCGTTTTTGTTCATGGGGCAATCGTACAATCTGCAGATTACTCAAACGGCGAAAAAAGCGTTGGAAATTGTTGATGACAAGTTTGTCCTGAGTGAGAAATATCTGCCAAAAGCCAGAGAAACCTTCATCAAATTTTACAAAAAGCAGGGTTTGCCCTATATCAAAGAACGAGTTGCCTATTTCTCGGAAATGGTCGGACGGGAGCCCGCATCGGTGAAAATCATGGAATTAGGAGCGCATTGGGCATCCTGCACGCCCAGTCACAACATCAACTTCCATTGGAAGTGCATCATGGCCAAGCCGATGATCATTGACTATCTGATTGTTCACGAATTGACGCATTTGAAATACCCGCAGCATACCCGCCAGTTTTGGGATGCGGTTTTCTCCGTGATGCCCAACTATAAAGAGTGTGAGGAGTGGCTGCACGATTTCGGGGTGACGTTGAGTTTGGAGTAATTCAGTAATACAGGTGGAAAGCGGTTTTCCAAACCTACCAAGCGGAACCACCATTTCCCATTTCCCATGCCGCAAATTGTCATATACGTGCCTTAACTTTGTGAGCGAAAAACTTGTACCTTTGCCGACCGAAATGCCGGCATTAAACAAACTCTTATGAAAGACTTTGCAGCCATTGATTTTGAGACCGCCAACGGACAGCGCAGCAGCGTGTGCAGCGTCGGCGTGGTGGTGGTACGCAGCGGCCTCATTACTGACACTTTCTACAGTCTCATCCATCCCGTGCCCGGCTACTACGCGCGGTTTTGTCAGGAAGTTCACGGCTTGGGACCCGAAGACACAGATGAGGCGCCTCTCTTCCCGACTGTGTGGCGGCAGATAGAGCCGCTGATTGCCGGACTTCCGTTAGTGGCGCACAACAGCCCTTTTGACGAGGGTTGTCTGAAAGCGGTCTTCCAAGCCTATCAGATGGATTATCCTGATTATCAGTTCCGTTGCACTTGCCGTGCTTCGCGGCAGCACTTTGGGCAGAGGCTGCCCAACCACCAGCTGCACACTGTGGCGGCAGCCTGCGGTTTCAATCTGGAACATCATCATCACGCCCTCGCTGATGCCGAGGCCTGCGCCCATATTGCAATGCAGCTGTTATAGGCCCCTTCCTCCACCATGCCGCCAGCGCCGCATTGAGTTGGCGCAACCTCTGTTTCCTACTTCAAATTTCAGAATTATCCCTTTTAGTCTTATGGTCATCTTCTATTTTTTTGAATTTTGTTATTAGTGATGTACTCACTTTCGTGGTGGGCGACTTCTTGACTTTGATGGGGGTGACAGCGTACTGCGGCACTATAGTTTCTCCCATTATCTCAGATAATCGCAGCGTAATCTGAGGTTACTTCTTTCGCTTTTTATGGGATAACAAAAATTGGCGGAATAGACAAACGCGTTATTGCATCGCATTTCAAGACTTTACCACGAGATATTGTAATTGTAGCTTTCTGAAGGCTTCGAAGGGGTTCGGTCATTAAATTTCTTTATGGAAGGAGTTATAGTGTAGGAAATGGTTTGGCAGGTTTGTATAGGGGAGAGGTGGAAGTGGATGTTCAGCTTGCTGTTTACTTTGACGCGAACACCATGGTTGCTGACCTTGTCGTATCGCAGCAGCCGAACCAGTCTGATGGCCTCCTTGTCGCACGATGGGTGGAGACTCTTTACCACAGTGGCGTTTTCAACAATGCCGTCGTCGTTCACTTGGTAGGCAACCGTTACCACACCTTCAATTCGTTGGTCTATAGCGTCTTGCGGATATTTTAAATGCGCTGATAAAAATTCGCGTAGCGCCTTCGCACCGCCAGGGTAAAGTGGTTTCTCCAAGAAATTTTTTTTCTTTTTCCTCTTTTCGTTCTCTTCCATTTTGAACCGAAACATTATAACGGTGCGAAATTACAATTTTTTACGGAATTATTATTATTGTTTTAGTAGTAAAAAATGATAAAAACAAACAAAATTATTCCTTTTAGTCTTGTTGCAATCTTGGGTGCCACAATGCCAAAATCAGTGAAAAACTGATGTGATATTGACTCAAGCGTCGTTGAAGGCACTTCGCACTCCTTCGCCAATTCAGGCCACTGTGAGGCTTTTTCAACTATTTCGTCAATAATGGGAACGGCATTTTTTGTTGTTCAACGAAGCGAACGCAACCAATACTCTCTGGTGATACCGTCGAATTTACCATTGATGAACATCTGATGTGTGGAAGCATCCGTAATGGTTTTATATTAAACTATTATGCTGCAAAAATTCAAATAAAAGTTTAATTGAGAACCATATATTTTTTATAACCTTTTCTTGCGTGTCTGTATGGAGTAATAAAAATGAGGGCTCTTCCAAATAACAATCCCAAATAATTTTACCTATGTCACGTTTTGTCATACCTGTACCATAATTTTGCAGGCGTAATCAAACCAATTGTTCATCTAAAATATGGATACCATACGAATGCGAAACCTGCGATTCTCGAAAAAGCTCTTCGAGAACTACCTCACTGGCACGGTACTTGACCAGATACTCTGTTCGTATTCCGGTCTGCCCCAAGGGGTGAACTACATGATTGTGGGCGACCCGGGAGTGGGCAAAACCACCATCATCCTCGACATGATGTCCAATATCCAGAAACAATATCCCCAACTGCACATCCTTTTCATCAGTGCGGAGATGAACGAAATCGACCTGGCCATCTACGTGCAGCGGTTCCCGAAATTCGGCGACTTGGACATCCTCTTCGTGGAGAACAACTTCGACGAGGATTCGCACAACTGGGAGCAGCTGACGCAGGTGCTGCAAGGTGGCTGGGACATCGTGGCCATCGACTCTTTCCACGAGCTGCAGGGCATCATCAAAGAAGAGGAGAACATCACGCAGAAGCGGGCGGAGAGCATGCTGCTGCAACTCATCAAACAACATAACAAGGCCGCGAACGACCGGAGTGTGAACACCACCTTCCTCACCATCCAGCAGGTGACCAAGAGCGGGGCCTTTATCGGTTCCAACCGACTGAAACACAGCATTACCGCCATGATGGAACTGCGGCTCGACAATCCCAAGAACATCTACAGCGACCGCTATGTAACCTTTTCCAAACACCGTCGTGGCAGCGTGGGAGTGAAACTCTACTACAACCTCAGCACCACCGGCGACGTGTCCTTCGATGTGGATCGCTACGAGCGGGATTTGGAGCTGCGGAAACTTCAGAGCAACGTTTCCACGCAGATCCGCGATTTTGCCAGTCAATTCGACCAATTATTCAACCAAACCCAAAAATCATAATTATGCAAACAACAGATTATCAAATTCTTAAAGATCAATTTCTTTTGCAGCCCATCGGATACAGAGAGGTGGCCAGAAACGAAATCTTAGCTTTGGACGAAACGCATTTTCAAATCGGGAACGCTGTTTTGGATTTTTCACCGCAGGTCTCCTCCGACATCGACCGTTTCATCGGACTGAAAGCGAATCAGAGCCAACTGGCGGAAAGGTCGTACGGGGCCAACGGAATCAGCAACCTGCGCAACTTTTTCGCACAGGCGTCCCAGAACGATGATGACCGGGTGATTCTGGTGGCCGACCTCAACCATCGCAATATCCACAAGATATTCCGCACCCGCGAGCACCTGATTCCGCCGGAGAGTTTTTTCGAATTCGCCGAGATGTTCATGGACAAGAACCGCTACGAGCCCGAGGCGGTGGAGTACGACAACGGCACGGAGATCTCCATCCGCATGAAATCGCTCGACCCGCAGGTGATGACCTTCGCCAAGGACGACGACTTCATCTCCAACGGACTGTGGCTGAGGTGGAACCCTTCAGAGGTGGCGTTCGGCAACTACTACGAGCGGTTGGTGTGCAGCAACGGCATGACACAGATGTCGCAGAACCGTCTGATGCGTGCCAACTCGCTGGGGGACGAGAAGATGGTGAACACGCTGATGGCTGTGAATGGGGAATCGCCCGCCCTCAAGCAGAATATGACGCTGATGCTCAACAATGCGCAGACGGCCATACACACGAAGGCCTCCGTGTATGAAATGGGCGTCGGTGCGCGACTGTTGCAGCATTTTGGGGTGGATGCGTACGATGCCGAACAGCTGATTCCGTACGAGGAGAACCGCACCTGTTACGAGCAATCGGGCTACCCTGTTAATGCGGAGGGGTTGCGACAGGCCGTCAGCAGCATGACCGTTTGGCAGATCTTCAACATCTTGACCGCTTTCGCCACGCACACGCCCGCCTGGACACCCCACGACCTGCGCCGCCCCCAGCTGATGGAACAGAGCGTATCGCTGCTCAACCACAAACGCAACATCATCGAATACCACAATGTGTTTGGGTGAGAAAGGAGGGGGAATGACAAAAATTATTTAATTTTGCAGAACCATATTTTCATGCTTTGTTTAATGGACTTCGCAAGGTCTGGGAGTGTGGGGAAAAGAGTTAAAATAGAGGTCCTATTTATTTTTTATTATGAGTATATACAGTAAAAACGAAGAAATTTTAAAGAGATGGGAAGTAAAATCCAAGAAGAATAAGGAGATTGATGAATTTGTCCCTGATGGCATAATGTATAGAGGAGAATTGCATAATTGCGAGAA
The DNA here is from genome assembly GCA_902774205.1 of uncultured Bacteroidota bacterium. Lineage (GTDB taxonomy): Bacteria > Bacteroidota > Bacteroidia > Bacteroidales > WCHB1-69 > RUG11942. The sequence continues at coordinate 21,890 of CACYHL010000021.1, forward strand.
TGGCATTGGGTGCGAACACTTGCCAAGCAAAGATTTTAAAGTTGAAACGGAAACATGGGAAAATGCTCCTATGAGATTTCTCTATATAACCAAGGAGTTAAATGCGTATGACGGTCCCGCTTGGGAGGTGCGTGGAGAAGTTGGTGGGAGAAAAAAGATGGATAGCTATGAGGTTCGTGGCCCGTTTCACAGAAATATTGTCTATCAGTTATATGGATTAGGCCATACAACTCCCAAGAGAAAAGTTTTATGGAATGACAAGGAATTTACCGATGAAAATGCCCTCAAATTTTACGACTCCTGCGCCTTTGCGCGGATTAATGTAAAGAAACAAGCTGGTGAAAACAGTATTGAAGACAATGTACTCTCAGCTTATATGGGAAAGTACTCTGCTTTATTGCAAGAACAAATTTTGAATTTGGATGCAGATATTATTGTTTGCGGGGGATCGAAAGGGGGAAGGAATCTTATATTAGATTTTCTTAAAGAAAATTGTTACGAAGATTTAACAGCAGTTATGCCAGATAATAATTGGATTTATTACAGTGAAAAATATAATAAAATTGCCATTAACTCATGGCATCCCAGTTATTTTGGAATAAGTTCTCAGGATTTTTATGATGGAATGATTACCGCTTATTTCAATTTCTTGAAAAAAAATCCCCAATTTTTAAAGTCCCACAGATAATCCTAAAAAGCAATACCATGAATACTCACACCCCCCTTTTCATCCTTGAAGGAACCAACAAGCCGAAGCCATCTGCATGTTGGAACCCTTGGGCATGAACCGCGCTGATTCCGATGCCATGGCCGATACATGGAAGGATGCCGGCGTGGAAAATGTGTACCGCATCCACAAACTCACCGCCGTAGCCGTGGGTATGGACATCGATGTGCTCTCGCCCGACGCCAAAATGGTGGTCTGCACCTAACGGCGTGCGCATATGATTTTTCCGTTTTTGCGCTTTTCTATTTCGCATATTTAAAAAAAATGTATTTTTGCGAAATAAAAACACTCTAATCATTGATTATGATAAAGTTAATAGAAAGACCTACTTATCTGGAACGCATACAGCGTGTAAAAGGCACACCCGACATTAAAGTGATTACGGGTGTGAGACGTTGCGGCAAGTCAAAACTGATGGAGGAATTTGCCAAAAGCATACAAGTTTCTGAGTCTAATGCAAATATCATTCACATCAATTTCAACCTGCTGGAGTTTGAACCGTTGCTTGAATACCACAAATTGCATCGGTATGTGGAGGACGCATATCAAAGCGGCAAACACAATTACGTGCTGATTGACGAAATTCAGATGTGTGATTCTTTTGAGAAAGCCATCAACAGTTTGCACGCCACCGAAAAATACGACATTTACCTGAACGGTTCCAATGCGTTCCTGTTGAGCAGCGATTTGGCCACACTATTCACTGGCAGAACTTTTGAAATAAAAGTATTTCCTTTTTCTTTTTATGAGTACCTGCAATACTTTCAGTATGAAGATGTTGAGAAAGCATTTTCGCTGTACACGGAAGAGGGTGGTATGGCGGGTTCCTATCTTTATTCAACTTCAAAGGAAAAGTTTAGCTACATCAACGACGAAGTATTCAATGCGCTTATCGTCAGAGACATCATTGCCAAATACAAGATCCGGAATATCCCACTGTTGCACCGTCTTATAGACTTTATGATGGACAATATCGGCAACATCACATCCATCAGGAATATCGCCAATACATTGATATCAAACAAGATAAACACCAATGACAAAACCATAGGAACTTACATCGACTATCTTTGCAAGGCATTTGCGTTTTACAGGATCCGCAGATATGACATTGCAGGGAAACGCTACCTGACCAATGATGACAAATATTACCTCGCCGATCATTCTTTCAAATACGCAAGGTTGGGCGTGAAGAACCTTGACCGAGGACGGATACTGGAGAACATCGTTGCCATTGAACTGCTTCGACGGGGGTATGAGGTATATGTGGGCGTTATGCGCAACAGTGAGATAGATTTTGTGGCTATGAAACAGCACGAGAAAGTGTATTTTCAGGTGGCGGACGACATTTCAGACCCCGAGACGTTCAAAAGGGAAATTGATTCATTGCTGAAAATCAGGGATGCTTATCCAAAAGTTCTGATTGCCCACACTCGACAGCCTAATTTCACGTACGAGGGCATTCTCGTTTGCAACATCGCAGACTGGCTTCGGAACGAAATAAGTTGATCCGCTGAAGGGGAGCGTGGGGAGAAACATTCTGTGGAAAGTGTTGGAAGAAAGGGTGAAATGTTGTAATTTTGCGGCGTGAACTTTCAGATTTTGTCTAACGGACTTCGCAAGGTCTGGAGCGTTGGCGAAAAAAGAGTAAAACAATTAAATTTAAAGGAATGAAATTTACATCATTTGAAACGCTGATTGATAGAATCAATGAAGATTTAGGCGATTTTAAAAGCAAATTCGCATATAAAAGGAAAGAACTTGCCGATCTCGGGAAAGCACCAAATAGGAACGTGTTATTTAAATATATTGATTCAGATCGAGACTGGGCAATAAACGAAGGCGGCGGAACTGAAATTCAATACCATTTGTTTTATAGGGACAATACTATTGGATATGGATTGGGGTTTAATGCTCAATATGTTCCATTTGCAAATGAAATGTCCCCTGTCGCATACATCAAGCCTTTTGTATCCTCGTATTTAAATTTATTAAAACAGAAAAATCCAATCATTATAAAGCTTAAAAACGACGGGTTCGCTTTCATAGAGGGAGAGGAAAAAGACCTTAATTCAATCGAAAATGATGATTACTATCTATTTGGCAAAGAAATTACAATAGACTCCTCCAACAACATATCTGATAAAGACTACAATCAAATGATTGATTATCTAAAAAATGATATTTACAAATTGTATGTTGATATTTGGGAAGAAAAAATTAAAGCAACTAAAACAAATGAAAATATGGTCAATGCAATGAATCTTTTAACCGCAAACCACAACCTCATCCTCACCGGTGCTCCAGGCACGGGTAAAACCTATTTGGCAAAGCAAATAGCTCAACAAATGATTTTTGGAGAAACCAAAGAAGACCTATTAGAGGAAGAACAAAAGATGTTTAACGAGCAGTGTGGTTTCGTTCAATTCCACCCAAGTTACGACTATACCGACTTTGTGGAGGGGCTGAGACCAAAACAGGATGCTGGTAATGTTGGATTTGAACGAAAAGATGGGGTTTTTAAGGATTTTTGTATAAAAGCACTAAAATGCTGGAATGGTGAACAACAAATCACAAATTTTAATGATATTTATTCATTATTCATTGATGAAATTATAGAAAGTAATGATAGTCTGGAATTGAAAACTTTGGTTCAAGGCAAGAATTTCAATGTAAAAGTGAATGGTAATCAGAATCTGTATGCGATTCCACAGACAGAGAAGGCCACACCTATGCCGATAACAAAAAAAATGCTTCAAGAGTATTTGGAAAAAGGTCTAATAGTGGATTGGAAACCGTATGTGACAGCTATTGGAAATTACTTTAAATCAAGATACGACAATAAATTCATCAGAAAAGAATCTGATAAAAATGCGAAATATGTCTTCATCATTGACGAAATTAACCGTGGCGAAGTTTCCAAGATTTTCGGTGAATTATTCTTTTCTATTGACCCTGGGTATAGAGGAAAGGATGGCAAAGCCCGTACCCAATATGCAAACATGCAGACAAACCCCAATGTTTTTGATAACGCATTAGGTATCAATGATCCAAACAATTGTGGCCATTTCTTTGTCCCAGAAAATGTCTATATCATCGGTACAATGAACGATATTGACCGCAGCGTTGAAAGTATGGACTTTGCCTTCAGACGTAGATTTGCTTTCAAAGAAATGACAGCAGAAGAGAGCAAACAGATGTTGGAATCTAAGGATGCATGGGGAAAGGATGAAGACGACAATTCAAGACAACCAAAACAATCTGTCATTGACGAAATCAATAAAAAAATGGATGCCATCAACCATATTATTTGGCACAAAGCAAAAGATGGGGAGAAAGAAGAAGAAAAAAGCATTGATGGATTGTCATCAGCGTATCATATTGGAGCAAGTTACTTCTTGAAACTTGTCAATTACAAAAATGAGGATGGCTCTTATGATTATGACCAATTATGGGAGAACCATTTGGAAGGTCTTCTCCTTGAATATATGCGAGGGATGGTAGATATACAAAAAAAGATTAAGAGATTAGCAAAAGCATTTGGTTATTCAAATTTGACAAAATATGAATAATCTTAGAATTGTTGACAATCACGAATATATAAAGCTTGATGCTACTCCAGATTCTCGATATTGGCATAGTTCTTTTGATAATTATGAATTAGTCAAAAGGGATTTAGCGGAATATATTTCAAATAAACCAATTGGGGAACTAACTCTGGAAGACAATCCAAATCTTTTGGTTTTTCCAAGGGATTTGCACCGTTATGGAGATGAAATCAGTGAGCGCCACATCATTTCCATGAGTGGAGACAAAATTTCCACGGGGAATATCATGGGCTTTATTGGGGTGAATGATACACAGTTGGATATTAAATCACGCTTCGCCAAAGCAGACGGAAATGATTTTTTTCTTCACTATATGCTTCAAAAAGTGTTTTCTATCAATCTGTTTGATATAAAACATACGACTAATCAAGAAGATGTTTTCGATTTTCTTCTTTATCTTTTCCCTCACTTTTTGAAGAAGGCACTTGCACAGGGATTGTTCAAGAAATATAGAAGGTTTGAATACAACGATGCCAACATTCGGGGACCTATAGATGTCAAACGTCATATTCGCGAAAACATTCCTTTCCGAGGGACAGTGGCCTATTCCACACGCGAACACAGTTACGACAATGAAATCACCCAGTTGGTCCGTCATACCATAGAATACATCCGCACCAAGGAGTTTGGCGCTAATATATTAAACAACGACCCAGAAACCAAAGATTGTATCACCCAAATTACCCTTGCTACGCAATCGTACAATGTGCGGGAACGTATGAAAGTCATTAGCCAGAATTTACGTCCAGTTCGCCATCCTTATTTTTCAGCATACACAGAACTGCAAAACCTTTGCTTGCGCATTCTCCGACATGAATCCATCAAATATGGACAGGAAAAGGACAAAGTCTATGGCATCCTCTTCGATGGTGCTTGGCTGTGGGAAGAGTATTTGGCTATTTTGTTGAAAGATAAATTCAATCATTATTTGAAAAACTCGGGTAAGAAATATTATCTCTTTCAACACAACAACCATAACATCCAACAAATTATTCCAGATTATATTTCAAAAGACCGTACTGTCGTTGCAGATGCAAAATATATTCCACTTGACAAAAATGACAACTATGGTGAAAAATCCGAGAGAGCGACAGCTATTTATTACAAGACTATAACCTACATGTATAGATTTAATACAACAATAGGTTATTTGTTATACCCCCATCCGGCAGGGATGTCAAGCGCGCCATACAAGCAGAACCCCGGCATCAGTCCGCCGTCAGGAATGCAAAGGGGTCCATGCCGGAGCAGAAAAGACATGTTTATATAACGGGAAAAGAAAAAACAAAAGGGAAAAAAAGTTTCTTGACTTTTGGAATCTGCTTCCATATAATTATAAAGCTGTTCTAGCGGTTCCGGGGCATTCCCGGGCGGGGATGTTCCCTGTTGAATGATTTAGGTAGAGGAGTGTTGGAAGATGTTCCGTACGTATCAGCCCAAGAAACGTCAGCGCAATAAGGTTCACGGCTTCCGCGCCCGCATGGCGACAAAGAATGGCCGTCGTGTGCTGGCTGCCCGTCGTCGCCGCGGCCGCAAGGAGCTGACGGTGTGACCGGCACCGTCCAGCAGTTCGCTTGACTGTGGTTAAGGCCCGCCTTCATTTGATAAGGCGGGCTTTTTCCTGATAAAGGAGATTTTCCGGGAATCATACCGGTGAAAGGGAAATGGAAAGACAGTATCGGCTGCAAAAAAACAGTGCGTTCCAGTATGTCTAC
>CACYHL010000022.1 GCA_902774205.1 uncultured Bacteroidota bacterium
TTTGGCGGCTATAACACCGACTTCAGCAAGCGCGATGTGCTAAAATATCGCACCATGGTACAGCCGACCTGCACCTCAAACGGCTCGGCAAGCGGCGAAGGCACCATCCATATTAAAAGCGTTGTCGCACCTAATGAGACAGTTCTTATTGACGGACTTATCATGGATAGAGGAAACTCCATCGCTTATAACCCCAAAGGCGAAGGCCAGCCAGCTGGCGTTGAAACCGCAAGAATGCAACCAATAGGCACGGCTGGTATCGGCGGCCCCGACCTTAAAGAAGAGTGCGCCACAACAGAAACAGCCCTGATTTACCTTTACGCAGACCACGGCGTTGTGAACAACGTCAACATCGTCATCAAAAACTGCGCATTCATCAATTGCCCCAACTATGGTCTTAAAGGAATGCTCAAAGGCGGCTCGCTCACTATTGACAACTGCATCTTCGTCAATGTCCGTATGGCTACCCTTGACATACGCGGCGCTGACAAGAATTACGTGGTTCCTATCACTTTCCAGAACAATACTGTGATGTTTGTCTGGACACGTCTGAAAGACCTCGGTGACATGGGCTATGGCTACCGCATGATTCCGGGCACATCAAACACGCTGCGCAACAATATTTTCGGTTGCGCCGTCTTCGCCGGTATCGACAGAACACATGTTGACAGCGACAAAAACCTTGAGGCACAACGCACAGAGATTGTTGAGAACAACATTTTCTTCCTCAACCGTTACACAGACCTCACACTTCCGGGCGGCGGCAAGTTCCTCCGTGTCCGTGTTCAGGACTTTGACGATGTGGAGCAATTTGCACAAGTTGCGGGCAACAAACCATTGAGCGACCCCTCTATTTTCGACGGAAAAATCAACAAGGCTTATCTTGAAGGCTTCATAAACCTCAAATCCTCAACCGAAACTTCTGTTGACTACAACAGCTCAGCTAACCAGTTCCGTTCGGCATTCGGCATGAATCTTGTCGGAACAGGTAACACCAAAGCCAGCATGTTCGCGAACCGTTATCCATGGGAAGAAGCGCTCGACCTCTTCGGTGCTGTTTCTGGCTACGGTGCACAAAAGATTAAATAATGTGATTCTATTTTATTGTTGTCATTGATTTCAGTTGGCAACAATAATTTTTCATATTTGTAGAGACCGACTAAAAGTGACTTTTGATCGGTCTCTTTTCTTTTACAAAATAATCATAATATTGATACGTCAATAAGATTTTTTGCTATTTTTGCACCCTGAAACAAAAAAAGTGCAAAAAGTGAAAACAGCAAAGACACGAGGACAGATAATTGAGGTGGCGAAACGGCTATTCCAGAAGTTCGGCTTCGACAAGACCTCTATGGAAGAGATTGCACAAGCCGCCCATAGGGCAAAACGCTCCCTTTACAATCATTTTGCCGACAAGGAGACCTTATTTTGCACTGTCGTTGACGAAGAGATGGGAGCAATACATCAAAAGCTCCAACCGCTGCTGGAAAACAAAAATGTACCGCCTCTTATACGGTTCCGTGAGTATCTGCTTTCACGTTACGAGGTCCTTGCCGCCTCAGAGATCTCGCACATTGTCATTGCCTCTTCAGCATCTTCTGGTACACCGCCACGCTTCGAGGCTATGCAAAACGCTGCTCAAAAATTCGAAAATTGGGAGCACACCTCTTTTGTGGCACTTTGGGAACAGGACTCCAACGGTCGCGGCAACTCTTCCCTCCCCTCTCCGTTCAATGCCAATGCTTTCGCTGATATGGCACAAATGCTCCTAAAAAGCCTCGACTACTCTTTCTTCGTCCAAAACAAATATAATGAATGCAAAGAGACTTACGTTTTTTTAGTTAATCTGATTATCAATAGTTTAAATAACAACATTAAAGAGAATACAATATGAAAAAATTTCTGATACTGTGTCTTGCCACAATAATTATATGTACATCTTGCCATAAAATTGAGGTCAGAAATTTCACGGGAACATATAGTTATAAGACCACAGGTAATGTTGAAATATCCACAGACAATGTTTCTCTCAATCATTTGTTGGCAAATGAGATAGGAACAATGCACATCTTAAAGAACAAATCCTCAGACACTTACGATGTCACAATAATAATGAATGAAGTTGGAGGAAGAATATATACAGCATACGGCGACATCAATGGAAATGAAATCAGTATAGCTACTTACGAGCGTCCGCTTGACCTCAGACTGATTCCGACTATTGGAGGTGAGGTCATGGTGTCGTGCGAGGGCAAGGGCGTGCTTAAAGATGGCGTGCTCGTCATAACACAAAGTTATTTCACCACGAAAGGAAATATAGATATTGTAGGGAAAAACATTACTACTGTGGCTGAACCAAATGAATAGTTGTTTGTGTATTATTTTAGTAATCAATAAATTGAAGAAAAATAATGAAGCTAAAGGTTTTTAACATCGCGTTGTGCCTGCTGGTTATTGCCGCGGGCTGCCGTAGCAAAGAAGCGCGGGAAGAGATAAAAGCCGTTTCTGTTGACATCGTGGTCATCGACTCCGTGGAAAGCGGACTGACCAGGACATACGTTGGAGAGGTAAAAGAGAACTCTGCGGTGTCGTTGAATTTTCCTGCGGGCGGCACTGTGCGCGAGGTGAGAGTGCACGAAGGCGACTATGTGAGGGAAGGTGCGCTGCTTGCGAGCATTGACAAACAGAACGCACAAAGCGCGTATGATGCGGCAAAAGCTAAATTAGAACAGGCTGAAGACGGATACAAACGGCTGAAACAGGTTTATGACAAAGGTAGTGTAGCTGAAGTGAAATGGGTGGAGATGCAGACTGCGTTGGAACAGGCGCGCTCTATGGAGAAAATAGCGAAAAGACAACTTGAAGAGTGTGAGATTCACGCACCATTCTCAGGCGTTGTGGGTAAATGCAATGTTGAAGCGGGTGGGAACATTCTGCCCGGACAACCGGCGATTGAATTGCTCAACATAAGCAGTGTCAGCATTGTGTTTTCAGTTCCCGAAAATGAAATATCGACAGTGACGATAGGACAAAACGCAAAAATTGAGATTCCCGCGCTACACGGATTTGTAATGACAGGACGTATAAGCCAAAAAAGCGCGACATCAAACCGCATATCGCACAGCTATCAAGTGAGCATTGACTTGGCAAACAGCAGCAAAGAGCTTATACCCGGAATGGTCTGCAAGGTCTATCTCAGCGAGCCGAACAGCAACGGCTATGTGCTTCCGGCAAAAGCGGTTCAGACACGGCAGGAGGGCTTGAGTGTGTGGAAGGTGCGAAACGGATTGGCGACACGGCAGATAATAGAATCAGCGGAGTTTGTAGCCAACGGCGTGCTCGTCACCGACGGTCTTGAGCAGGGCGATTCCGTCATCGTGGACGGACGGCAGAAACTATACGACAACGCGAAAGTCATTTGCACTAAAAAACTCTATTAGAAATGGGTATGACAAAAGGAAATCACATCTGGGCGGCAATACGCAACCACAACATCGTCTTCCTAATTACGACGGTGTTGGTTTGCTTCGGCATACTCGGACTGACGCTGATGAACAAAGATGAGTTTCCACAATTCACTATACGTCAAGGGGTTGTGGCTGCCATATACCCCGGTGCGACTTCACAGGAAGTGGAAGAGCAGGTTACAAAATCGTTAGAGCAGTTTCTTTTCACCTATCCTGAAATAGACAAACATCAGACCTACTCTGTGAGCGAAAACGGTATTGTTTATGTGTTTGTTGAATTGCGCCCAACGGTTAAAAACAAAGACGAAATATGGTCGAAGATTCGGCACGGGTTGCAGCTTTTCAAAAAGACTTCGCTGCCGGCTGGCGTTTTGGAAGTAGTCGTTGTCGATGATTTTGGGAACACGAGTTCAATGTTGCTCGCCATTGAGTCGGAACAGCGCACGCCACGCGAACTTGAAGAGTACGCCGGCAAACTGTGTGACAACCTGCGCACAATCCCTTCCTTGGGTAATGCGAAAATCATAGGGCAACAGCATGAGGAGATTGCTGTTCTAGTAGATCAGGAGAAACTGTCGGCTTACGGAATCAGCCAACGCGCACTTTTGGTCGAACTCGCAACACAAGGTTTCAGAACGGTAAGCGGAAGCATTGACAACGAGGCAGGCGAGGCAACGCTCCACCTTTCAATCCCGTATCAGTCTGAATATGAGATAGGTGAGCAAATTGTCTATGCCGATGCCACTGGACACACAATCAGGCTAAAAGACATTGCGAAGATTGAGCGGCGTTACGCAGACAGCGACAAAAAAATAAAATTCAACGGAAAGCAAACCCTCATAGTCTCGATAGAGATGACACCGGGTAACAATATCACGGCTTTCGGCAATGAGGTTGAGAAGATGATTGAAAAAACACAGAAAGAGCTTCCTCCTGACATTAATCTTCACAAAATCACAAACCAGCCAAAAGTTGTCTCTGATTCTGTGCTCTCGTTTTTGCGCGACATGCTCTTTTCTATCATCGTCATCATTGCGGTCATGCTTGTCCTTTTCCCGCTTCGTACCGCTTTGGTCGCAAGCACAGGCGTACCAGTGTGTACTGCAATTTCTATCGGGATAATGTATCTGTTTGGAATAGAGTTGAATACAGTTTCTTTGGCAGCTCTTATTGTGGTTTTGGGAATGTTGGTTGACAACTCAGTTATAGTTATTGACGGCTATGTTGACATGATTAACAACCGCCACTACAGTTTCTATGCCGCCTCGGAAAGCACCCGACAGCTTTTTGTGCCGACCGCCGTCGCCACTTTCGCTATTTCTGCCATGTTCTTCCCGATGACAAAAATAATTGACGGTCCGCTCGGGGAGTTTGTGCAGCTTTTCCCGTGGACGATCCTCATCTCTCTGATGACCTCTTTGCTATACGCCATTTGGGTTACACCATATCTCAGCACACAATTCATAAGATATCATAAGGACAAAAACAATGTCAACGCCTTTGAGCGACTTCAGAACAAGTTTTTCATCTGGCTACAAGAAGGTTACGACAAACTCCTCGAACGTTGTTTCCGCCACCCCGCGCTTTCGTTGCTCACCGCCGCCGGTGCGATACTACTCGGCGTTTTCCTGCTCACACGCCTCAACGTGCAGATGCTGCCAAAAGCCGACCGCGAGTGCTTCGCTGTGGAGATTCACCTGTCGGAAAGCAGTACTCTCGAACAGACAGCCATGATTGCCGACAGTTTGCAAAAGATAATGCAAAAAGATGACAGAATCACTTCAATAACCTCATTCATAGGCACTTCCTCTCCACGCTTTCACGCAACTTACGCACCAGAAATGCCAAAGAAGAACTACGCTCAGTTTATAGTCACAACTGTCAACTCAAATGCCACAAAAGAGATTCTGAAAGAATATTCTCCTCTTTATGAAAATCATTTCACTAATGCTTATATCAGATTTAAGCAAATTGATTATCAGGCTGTTAAAAATCCTATAGAAGTCCGTATTTCTGGTGATGACCTTGACACTTTGAAAACGATTGCGGATTCTCTCAAGAATTTCATGAACACTCTTGAAGATGTCACATGGGTTCATTCTGATTATGATGAGTCTGCTCTTCAAATAAAAGTGACACTCAAGGCGGACGAAGCCACACGGTTAGGAGTAACTCAAAGCCTACTTGCAGTCTATCTCTCTTCGGCATTGGACGGCCAGCCGCTCACCTCCGTTTGGGAACAGGATTACAAGGTGCCTGTTATGCTGTATTCAGAAGCGGTTGAGAAAGGTATTGATTATCAAGATGTTGAAAATTTATTAATACCAACATCAATACCATCGGTCTGGGTTCCGCTAAGACAGGTGGCAACAATTGAGCCGGAATGGCTGCCTTCGCAGATAACGCGAAGAAACAGTGTGAGAACAATAACCGTGTCGAGCGATTTGAAATACGGTTGCAGCCAACCTCCTGTTATGAAAGAACTTGAGCCGTATATTGATGAGCATATCAAACCGATGCTTCCGGAAAACACAAGCATAAAATACGGTGGTCTCACAAGTGCGAACACTGAAATGATGCCGCAGATAATTCTCTCTATCATAGCCGCCATCGTCGTTCTTTTTGTCTTTCTGCTTTTCCATTTCTCAAAAATAGACCTCACAATTCTGACACTCGGTTCCAGCCTGATATGTATTTTCGGATCTTGTTTGGGGTTGTGGATTTTCGGGCTTGACTTCGGGCTTACAGCAACGCTCGGGCTCATAAGTCTCATTGGAATCATAGTCAGAAACGGAATAATAATGTTCGAATATGCTGATTATCTGCGGAAAAAGGAACGCATGAGCGCGAAAGACGCTGGCTTTGAGGCAGGCAAACGCCGTATGCGCCCGATATTCCTCACATCAGCGACCACCGCTCTCGGAGTCATACCGATGATTACAGCCCGCACCGCCCTCTGGATGCCGATGGGCGTTGTTATCTGCTTCGGAACAATATTCTCACTTCCTCTTATCGTAACTGCTTTACCTGTAGCTTATTGGCAAATTTTCAAGAAGTCTGACAAACAAAAATCCAATTAGCATGAGAACATTAAGAGCAATACTGATATTCACTCTCACAATCGCTGCCACTGTCAGTTTCGGGCAAAGTCTGTCGCTGGATTCATGCCTTACCCTCACGTTGAAAAATAACACCAAAGTGAAGAATGCGGCATTAGATGTTGAGGCAGCTAAAGAAGTTAAGAGACAAGCGTTCACAAAATATTTCCCGCAGGTTTCCGCAATTGGTGTGGGGTATCATGCTGTATCACCGCTGCTCGAATATGGTATCAACGACATCGATAACGCCGGACTTCGCAATTTGCTGAATGTTCTCTACACGGAATATGGACAGGCACTCGGTTTCCCGCGCAGCATATCACTTCTCGAAAAAGGGGTAGCTATCGGACAGCTTGCAGTGCAGCCGGTTTTCATGGGCGGACAGATTGTCAACGGTAACCGGTTGGCTAATGTTGGCGTACAGGCGGCCGAACTGCAAAACCGCCTCGCAGCTCAAGAGGCGCTGCTTCAAACCGAAGAAAGTTATTGGCTCGTTATTTCTTTACAAGAAAAAGAAAAGACGATTCTTCAAGCGCAAGAACTTTTGGATACTTTATATAAAGATGTCACAACCGCTCAAAATGCCGGACTTTTACTTAAAAATGATGTTTTGAAAGTTACACTGAAACGAAATGAGCTGCTTTCTAACAAGCTGAAAGTGGAGAACGGAATTGCACTTGCCACAAGCGCACTTTGTCAATCTATTGGCATTCAATATGATACAACAATAAAACTGATAGATACACTTGGAGAGATTATGCCGCCTGAGTCAATTTATACAGAGACAGACACCGCTGTGGCGAAAAGGAATGAAACCCAGCTGCTTGAGTTGAATCTCAAGGCGGAGAAACTGAAAAAGAAGATGAGCGTGGGGGCAACGCTCCCACAACTCATAATCGGTTATGGAGGAACATACGGCAATCTCATAACCGACAAAAGTTCTTACAAAGGGCTCGCTTTCGCAACGATGAGAATTCCGATAACAGCGTGGTGGGAGACCTCACACAAACTCAAAGAGCACAACATCAGAATTGAGCAGGCACAAAACAGCTACAACGACCTCACCGAGAAAATGTCGCTGCAAACGCGGCAAGCATGGAACGAACTGACAGAAGCATACTTGCAGCTTGCCATTGCGGACGAGACCGTTGTCGCGGCTGCTGAGAACCTTAAAATCGCCACAGACAATTTCCACGCGGGATTGGTGCCGCTCTCGGAGCTGCTTGAAGCGGAAACCGTTCATCGCCAAGCAGTTGACCAGTGCTGCGATGCGAAAATTGCATATAAGATTAAAATGGCACGCTACAGAATTTTGGTGTCCGCAGAATAAAAACAAGTGGAAAAATAAGACAGATATTTGTATCTTTGCGCTCTAAAGCAAAAATATGAGCGAAACTGTAATCACAATATTGGGACCTACAGCAACAGGTAAAACCAAGTTGGCGACCGCCTTGGCTCAGAAGTTGAACGGTGAAATCATCAGCGCGGACTCGCGACAGGTTTACCGCCAAATGGACATCGGCACGGGAAAGGACATTGAAGACTATTTCATTGACGGACAGATGATTCCGTATCATTTGATTGACATTGCCGAGCCGGGCGAGGAGTACAACGTGTCGAAATGGCAGCAGGCCGCCCACAAGGCCATCGCTGACATTGAGGGGCGTGGCAGGCGTGCCATCGTCTGCGGCGGCAGCGGCATGTACATCGAGGCTTTGCTGAAGGGGTATCGTCTGTCGCCGGTGCCGCCGCAGCCTGAACTTCGCACCGAATTGGAAACGCACACCGATGAGGAGCTGACACGTCTGCTCGCCTCATTCCGCCCATTGCACAACCACACCGACACCTGCGAGCGTCCACGTCTGCTACACGCCCTCGAATTGGAAATCTACTACAACAAACACCCCGAACTGAAAACAAAACCTGTTGAATCGATAATCTTCGGCCTGAAAGGCGACAGAGATCTCATTCGCCGAAAAATCACAGACCGCCTGAAACAGAGACTCCAAAACGGACTTATAGAAGAGGTGGAAAAACTTATTGCGGAAAATGTAAACCAGACACAACTATTGAAATATGGTCTTGAGTATAAGTTTGTCACGCTTTATCTGCAAGGAAAATTAACTAAAGAAGAACTCTTTGAGAAACTGAACATTGCCATTCATCAGTTTTCCAAACGGCAGATGACGTGGTTCAGGAAAATGGAACGTGACGGCTTCGTCATCGACTGGATTGACATTTCGGTTCCTTTCGAGGATAAAATTTCGTATTGTATGGAAAAAATATTGTAAATTTGCACCTTTATAACCATTTTTCAAAACAATAAACATGAAAAAAACACTCCTACTTATAATTGTTCTTATAACAATAAGCACTACCTTTTGCGATGCACAAGTCTGTGGGAACCACATCTTTACAGCAAAACATGGCGATTTTCCGGAAAGTTATTTCCCATATACAAAGAGAGATGTTTATGTGAATAATGGTGTGAAATTCATCATTGCTCACGAGGGCGACACCTACGAGGCAATAGGCAAAGAGGTTAACATCAGCGAGAACGACATCAGAAAATTCAATGATGTAACTGATTGGAAATATGAGCCTTGCATCGGTGAGGTCGTCTATCTTATGGAGAAAAAGAACAAATGCGCGACACAATACCACAAAATTCAAGATGGGGAAAGTATGCGCGGAATATCGCAAAAATACGCGATGTCACTGAAAACCCTGTACAAGAAAAACATCAAATTGGGTGTGCCGCTTCATGACCTCCGCCCGGGTGATAGGATCTGCATATCCTGCAAATAACTTAAAAATATCCACACTCACAAAATAAATCCACTATAATCTGTGTTATTATATTTTATATGGAAAAGAAACATACTCTATGAAAAGAATACTAATTCTATTTATAATAGGCATATTATTAATACAAAATTCCATTGCGCAGCAGGACAGCGTTAAACACAGCACTCCCCCCGAAGACAACTCATACAGGGAAACGCTTATTGACGATATGGACAAAATGCTTGACCTCTGGTATGTGAAAAAAGAGATTGCAAACTCTAACAGCATTCTTTCAAAAATGGAGGACGACACTTTGGGCGTTGAGGAGAACGACTCTATCATTTCGTTGGAACTGAAAAGAATATCTTCTGTGATACCAATGGCTTATAACCAGCGTGTTAAAAAGATGGTGAACCTCTACCTCAGTCGTAAAAGGTCATCATCGGCGATTTTGGGAATGGCACAGTACTATTATCCGTGGATGAAAGAGATTTTCGACAAGTATGACGTGCCGGAAGAGTTGGTTTATCTTACTATCATTGAGTCAAGTTTGAACCCGCAGGCGGTGTCGCGGGCGGGCGCCACCGGTATCTGGCAGTTCATGTACACCACAGGGAAAATGTACGACCTCAATGTCAACACTTTCATAGATGACCGCCGCGACCCCGTGAAGGCGACAGAGGCAGCGGCGCGACATCTGAAAGACCTTTACAATATGTTCAACGACTGGGGGCTTGCAATCGCTGCATACAACTGCGGACCGGGCAACGTGCGGAAAGCGATCCAGCGCTCGGGCGGCAAAACAACTTTCTGGGGAGTCATCAACTATCTCCCGCGTGAGACCCAAAACTATTTTCCGGCGTTCATCGGCGCCTATTTCATGATGGAATACCACAACCAGTACGGAATTAAACCAGCAAAAATCTCTATCCCGACTGCGGTTGATACTGTTATGGTCTCAAAAGAGTTGCACCTTGAACAGATATCGCAGGTGCTGAACATTGACATTCAGGAGCTGAAGACGTTGAATCCTCAATACAAACGCAATGTGATTCCTGCATTTTCCTCCTCATATCCGTTGAAACTTCGCACAAAAGACATTCCGCGCTTCATTGAGCTCCAAGACTCGATACACAACTATGATTACGACACTTATTTCGCGCCGCTTAAAGCCTACGTAAACGTTTTCACCGGAGCAGGCACATCATCTGAAAATATAAAAAAGAAATACCACACTGTGAAAAGCGGCGAGACACTTTCAAAAATCGCCACAAAATACGGACTTTCTGTTGAGGAGCTGAAAAAGATGAACAAACTGACTAACAATTATATACAGCCTAAAAAACGGCTGATTGTCGGTTATGAGTATGTGGCACCTGCAACACCAAAAGCACCCGCCGACAGCACCAAGGCCGCAGTTGAAAGCACTGAGATTGTAAAAGAGCAGACAGGTGACAGCAAACAGACAGAAAAACCTGAGTATCACATAGTTCAGAAAGGCGAGTCGATGTATGGTATCGCAACAAAATATGGAACCACAGCAAAACGTCTTGCCGAGTACAACAACATCACAAACATGAACGTGCTCAAAGTCGGGCAGAAATTGAAAATCCCCAAAGATTAAAGCGCAACAGATATGAAAAAACATCTTGTTATTTTTCTTGCGGCTCTTATATGCACAGCGCAGCTCAGTGCGCAAAGGCATGAGAAAAAAGTGCTTTTCCTTCTGCCATTCCATGTGGAAAAAGCTGGCAGTTATGAGACAATAAAAAGTGAATCAGACATTTACAACAACAAATCATACGAGATGTTCGGCTTTTGGGAAGGCGCGCAGATGGCTCTCGAACCTTATAACAAAGATTATGTGAAGCTAAAAGTCATTGTACGCGATGTGAGCACTGACGAGCTGAAACTGCAAGCGATTCTCGATGAGCTGAAAGATGAGGATATTGACCTGATAATAGGTCCTCTTTTCGGAAAACCTTTCGCAATTGCCGCCGAATACGCCAAAGAACATCATATTCCTATCGTAAATCCTTTCTCGAACCGCAACGACTTTTTGGAAGACAACCCATTCGTTTACAAGCTGATACCAAGTGTGGCGCCGCGCCCACAGACACTTGACAAACTTCTTCTTTCAAATTTTGGAGACTATAATCTTATCTTTTGGACAAATGAAAATACAAAAACAAAAGATCAGCCGTACTACGAAATATATTTCACAAACAAAGGAAAAGATTACGCAACCGTAGCTCTGAAAGACGGTTTTCAAGAGTTGAAAAAGAAATTTGTGCCACGCAAAAAAAATGTCATTATCGCACTTTTCGACAATGCAAATGTCGCGGTAATCCAGCAATTACAGAATCTCGCTTTGCTGGAGGACACCACAATTACCTTGGTCGCGCCAGAATCGTGGCTTGAGATTAAAAACATCGGATTCAACTATTTCAACCAACTTAATTTCCATTATTTCACCAATTATTTTATTGATAAAGACAATCCTGCGGTGAAACTCTTCGCAGACGAATATATCACAAAATTCTCATCATATCCTGACATTTCAAGATTCTCTTATCAGGGATATGACATCACAGATTATTTTATCAGTCTGTTAATCAACAACTTTGACTTGTCAAAAGTTGACACAAAACCGCTTTCTTTTGAATTTGATTTCTCAAAAGAAGAGGGAAAGGGGTATGAAAACATGCATCAGCGACTGATAAAAATGGAGGATTTCCAATTAAAAGAGGTTAAATAAGATGAAACGTGTACTGCTCATTTTCCTTTGCATATTTATTTCTTGCAACATATTCGCGCAAAAACTGAACGCATTGCTGAATTACAAGGCATATTGCACTGACGACTCGCAGCCATACATCGAATTTCAGTTCATAATTGACGGTCAATCAGTCGCATACGCCCCGACTGAAGATGGGAAATACCAAGCTGAAGTTGAGATTACAGCGAGTGTTGAACAAAACGATTCGGTAATAGCAAATCTTCATTTTATCGTTGTTAGCGATATTTTTTCCGATAGTGTAAAAAGCTCAAAACCAGACTTTTCTACAGTACAGAATGTCAAAGTGCCAAATGGTGACTATACGGTGCAGTTCCTTCTCAAAGATCTGCACGCTGATTCGAAGCCGGTACGCTACATTGATATGATACAGGTCTATTTTCCCGAAGACAAGGTTTCCTCCTCAAGCATAACGCTTTTGCGCGAATTGTCGGGAGAGAACGGGCGCGGCATCTGCCAGAAATACGGCTATACAATGACTCCACTCTATTTTGACTATGCGCCGGAAAAAATGGTTGTGCTGCCTATGATGATGGAAATTTATAATACTGAGAAAATACTTGGAAAAGGAAACTACTTTTTTGTAAAAACATATATTGAACTTTTTGAAAACGGACTTCTTGCTAACGCTCAGGAAATAAGATACATAAAAAAGAAAACAGCTCCTTTGTCGGTTTTCATGCACCAGTTCAACATTCTGAAACTCTATTCCGGAAATTATAATGTTGTTGTTGAGATTTTAGATGCTGACTCAAACGTTCTGGCTTCGACCAAGGCATTTTTCCAAAGAAGCAACCCCGAAGTCGAGCTGAGCCTCGCGGATTACGACAATGTTGAAATAGCACAGACATTTGTGGATAAAATCACTGACAGTTTGCTACTTAGAGATTATGTTGCCTGCCTCTACCCGATTTCGTCAACGGTGGAGAAAAACTTTTTTGACAAGCGTCTGAAGAAAATCCCCACCGACCGGCTCAAACGCTACTTCTATTCATTCTGGCTGCGACGCAACTCCCAAAACCCCGAGATGGAATGGCTGAAATACAAGGCGCAAGTCGATTACGTGAACAAGACTTACGGCAGCAAAGTTGTTAAGGGCTACCGCACCGACCGCGGACGCGTCTATCTGCAATATGGCCCGCCAACACAAATAATTGAGGAAGTTTTTGACCCACAATCATATCCGTATGAAATTTGGACTTACTATGTTCTTGGCAGTCAGACAAATGTGAAATTTGTTTTTTACGCTTACGATGTGGTCACAAACGAATATGAGCTGTTGCATTCAGATGCGATAGGGGAAGTACGCAACACGAAGTGGCAGATGGAACTCACCCGCCGCCTCAACCCGACACTCAATCCCGACATCACCACCCCTGACGAATATTGGGGCGGTGACATCCAAAACAACTGGAAATTAAACAGATAATTTTGTTAGTTTTTGAAGCATGATAAAGCGAATTTTTGACATCATCGCGGCATTTGTTGGGGTTGTGGTTTTGTCTCCGCTTATAATATTATTATGTATAATAATTCCAATAGATTCAAAAGGTTCGCCATTCTACAGCCAGAAGCGTGTCGGGAGAAACAACAAGGATTTCCACCTGTACAAGTTCCGTACAATGAGAATCGGGGCTGACAAAGGCGGACTGCTCACGGTTGGCGGCAAAGATTCAAGAATAACACGCATAGGTTATTGGCTCCGAAAGTTCAAAATTGACGAAATCCCGCAACTATTCAATATTCTGAAAGGGGAGATGAGTGTTGTTGGACCGCGCCCCGAAGTGAGAAAATACGTTGACATGTACACCCCGCGCCAAATGCAAGTTCTGAACGTGCGCCCCGGATTGACCGACCTCGCCTCAATAAAATATGTCAATGAGAATGAGATTTTGGGACAAAGCAGCGATCCCGAAAAAACGTATATTGAGAAAATTATGCCAGAGAAAATAGAGCTGAATCTGCAATATATTGAAAAACAGTCTTTTCTATACGATTTAAAACTGATATTCAAAACTCTTTCGGCGATTGTGGGAAAATAATTGTCAAAACAGAAGATTCAAAATATCCTCTGCTGTAACATTAAGCATATACTCCCCTACCTCAACATTCTTCAACAAATTTTCAATTTCATCCTTTTTATGAGGTACCCCGTAAAAAAAAGCCTCAAATTCATCAATTTCTTTTTGAGCGAAAAAATCCCCGAAAAATTTAATCGATTCTATATGAGACTTAACCAAATTAACGCACACCTCAACCGTACCACCTTGAGTGCGAGCCATTTTCGTAAATGTATAAGCGGGTGAGTTGCCATAATTCCAATCCCAAGTCTCATATTTATCCTTTTGCAGCTTGCGAATAGCAGCAATATCATACTTATTAAAAGTATATTTTTCAGAATCAGGGTAAAGTTCACCCACAAACTTCAGAATATACTCCGCAAAATCTGTCACCGGCATAGGTTTAGAAAGATAATCTGCAATATTAGTAACACGTTTTCGCACAGATTTCACAGCCTTATCCTGAAATTTCAAAGGATTAACCTTCAGTGCTTCAGCAAGATAGTCCATCTTAGCCGAAAAAAGCAATGTTCCATGATGCAATGTCCTGCCGCTATTAACACATTCAGCGTTACCTGAAATCTTCATTCCATCGACAGTCAGGTCGTTTCTTCCTTGGAAGCAAGCCGGAACCCCCAACGAGCGCAAAGCCTCCAAAATCGGTTGGGTAAAGCCTCTGAAATCTGTGACATTGCCGTTTCTGATGAAAGTGAAGTTAAGGTTGCCCAAATCGTGGAAAACCGCCCCACCGCCTGTCATGCGCCGCACCACAAAAATATTGTGTTCCAATACAAAATCCGTATTAATTTCAGCCAACGCATTCTGAAATTTTCCAATAATAATAGACGGCTCATTACGCCACAACATAAAGAACTCATCTTTAAAATTTTTCATAACGTACTCTTCCGCAGCAAGATTGAAGTACGGATTAGTCTCAACATTATATATACAAAGCATTTCCGAATTTTTCGGCAAAGATAGCAAAAATTATCCGCACCCACAATTTTAATTATTTTTAAAAAATTTTCATTTTTGTTATCAAACTCTATTTAAATATTAAAAAAATTTTATTATTTTTGCAAATAATTTTATAATATATAAAATATGAAACAGGGCGCACATATCAGAAAATGTCCTCTACAAAAAGGAATAATAATATTAGTAAGTGTTATTACACTGCTTTCAGTCTGCGGAAAAATATTCGGTCAAGAGGAGAACCTAAAACATTCAGAAGAATCTATAATAGATTTAATAGGTTGTGATTCAGTAATATATGATAATAACAATGGATTCAGGGAAATTTTTTTTGAAGATTTCAATATCATGGAAACACTCCCCTCTGCCTCTTGTCCAACATGTGACAGCACCATAATTGTACGTATTAAAATTAACCGAAGCAAAACAGACACAGTGCTACTGACAGGAAACGACAGCATAGTGTGGAGTGGCAATATATATTTTAGCGACACCTCCATAACCGAAAAAAAACGGACATCAACCGGCTGTGACAGCATAACAACATTCAACATTATAATAATACAAAACATTAAATACGACACAGTAGAAACAAACGACACCCTCTCCCCACCCCTACTCACACATATTTTCGACACTACGATTATGGCACCTTACGGCAGCTGTCAAATTCCACGACATAACCTACCCGACCCAATCCCAAAAATCAGTTATGGCTGGCTAAAGCACCTTGACACATGTATAAATGACGCTTCCGAATTACTTCGCATTGATTCAACATACACAATAAATTGGAAAATATTGCTCTCCAATGGCAGACAAGACAGTATAACACAAACTGTCACGATTATCAAGCCGCCGTGCGGCGAAGGTTTTCACGCCATTGATGCAGACGGGAAACACTACAAAACTGTACGGCTCGGCTGTGACTGCTGGATGGCTGAAAATCTCGCTTCGCGACACTACGGAGCTGCGGTCCCTGCAATTGGTGGTGAAGCTATCCCCACCGCTTTAGCCTACCACGTTGACATGTTTCCCGACACCGCTGCGAATGTCTCTGAATACGGACGCCTATATGACTGGTATTCTGCGGTCGGCCTGATCGGCAAACTTAAAGACAGCATGCTGCGGAAAAACGCAACCGGACACATACAAGGTGTATGCCCTGACGGTTGGTATCTGCCATGTGACACAAATCTGCAAGTACTTCTCAATTATAATTTGAAGGGTTTAAAATCCATTTCCGGATGGCTAACCGGCAACGGCTGCAACGAATATGGATTTAACGTCAAGCCCGCAGGATACTACGACTCCGCCGAGAAAGAATACTACAACATATTAGGCAACGCATATTTTTGGTCATGGAGCGAGATATCTATGAGCGAAGCTGTCAATTGTGCGTTTAAATACAATTGTGACACATCACAAATCAACATAACTGAAAAGGCAAACGGGTACAGCATACGCTGTTTGAAGGAATAGACGTATTACCGCGCTTTTTGTCCCACCGTATTTTGATGGGTTGTAACCAAATAGACCCCAAAAAATATCAGGATGGTAGCCAATGCCCTATCCCATGTGAACTTATCCATTCCCATCATAACAGAAGTGACAGCGACCACAATCGGCTGAGAGTATATATACATGCTCACAACAGTAGGCATAAGGCGTTTCTGTCCTATTGGGAGCAGGAAATATGTCAGGAATGTTGCGAAAACCACCACAAAACAGAGTGTCAAAACTGTTGACATGGAAAATGCGGAATAGTTGCAGGCAAGAAAATTTTTGCCCCAGAACGGAGCGCACACAAGCGTAGCGAAAAGGAAAAGCCATTTCATAACAGTAATTGGCGAATATTTTTTCACGACCTTGATAAAGACAGCGAAATACATGGCGTATGCAAACGCACTCACAAAAACAATAATATTTCCGACAGTATTTCCCGAAAAAGAGACTTTAAATCCGTTCTCGCTCAGAATAAGAAAGACCGCACCAGCGCAGCCGACCAAAACTCCTACTCCCTTTTTTAAGGTAATACGGTTTTTTAAATACACAGCAGCAATAAGCATTGTCATAATTGGTGTCAACGCCTTCAATAGCACAGCATCTAACGGCGTGGTTTTCTCAAGTCCGATAATAAAAAGTCCCTGATTGAAAATCACGCCAAACAAAGAGGCACCAAGGAGCATAAGCCAGTCGCGGCGTTCGATTTTTTCAGACTTGACGAACAGTGAGGCAATCCAGAAAAGTGCTGCCGCACCGCCCATGCGCCAAAGCGCAAGGGCATATCCATCCATGACAGAAGTCAGAAGTGCTTTAGAGAATGGTGCATTCAATGCGAAAATGACATTTGCCAACAACACGACCGAGTGGCCTATAACTTTATCTTTACGGTTGCTATCCATAACAATTCAGAAAAATTGTGCAAAGGTAATGAAAAAGGGGGTACAATTTTCAATTTTACAAAAGAAAGAGAATAGGTAACAATCAACCGAGAGCGATTTGCACAGAAGCGGACAAAAAAAAA
>CACYHL010000023.1 GCA_902774205.1 uncultured Bacteroidota bacterium
AGCATCAACGCCATTGTGGAAAATATTCTTTTCATAGTCACATCAGCTCATTCGTAATTTGTGCACATCGTCTGATGCCAATGCCTGACGGAGCAGTATCTCCTGAATGATTTTTATCAGCCGTATATAAATATGCAAATTATTGGTTACAAACCATTTAACAGCTTCGTCCTCTTTCCGGCAGGCGGCTGCGAACTTCGACAGGAAATCGCAGTGGTATTTTTCGAGCCATGCTATTGCGGCGTCCTCGTTGTCGATGGCGTTGCTCAGAACGGCAAATTCAGGATAGCCGTTATCTAACAGCCATTGCAGCGCGTCTGTGTCGGCGTTGATTGCGGAAGACAGCGCGCCAAGTTCGGGAAAGCCGTTTTTTATCAGGAAATCTGTAAATTTCTTGTCCAACTTCAGGCTTTCTCCGAATGCCAGCAAAAGTTTGGCATCATAATCGGTCAGAGAATGCAAATCCGCCAAATCTTACTTCATTAAAACGGATTCTATAAGCTCTTTCATCTCATCTTTAGTGCGGAATCCGATGACGTATGACGGATCACCATCTACAGGAAAGAAGAAAAGTGTTGGCATTGAGCGTATTCCGACAGCTTGTGCCATGTTTTTTTCAGCGTCAACATCTATTTTGTAGATTACGATTTTCCCTTCGTATTCTTTGGCGAGGTCTTCCAAAATCGGGTTGAGCATTTTGCATGGGCGGCACCATGTCGCGTAAAAATCTATAATCGCAGGCACATTCCCCTTGTATTTCGCGTTAGCGTCCATATAGTTCACGACCTTTTCCTTAAACTCTTCACTCGTAAGCGAAATCACATTTGAATTTTGTGCATTAACCTTTCCGGTAATTCCTAAAATTATCAGCAAAGAAATAAAAAACAGTTTTTTCATATCAGAAATTTTTAATTTGCAAACTTACACAAAATTTTTCAAGGAGCAATAATTTCTTTGAATTCTTTTATACAATAATTTTTAGACTTATACCTTTTCGTCTTGTTGTCAACTGCTAATTCTTTGTGGAATTGTGTTATAGGTAATGTTCCCTCTTCCGCGGTGAGCAGCTATTTTGCTTTTGGAAACGTTTACAGCGCACCGCGGAGATACTATAGTTCGTTTTGCTCCCCCAGATTGCGCTGCAGTACAACTGCGCTTATCTGGGGGTATTAAAGTATGACCTCTCCGAGGTCTGTTTCATATACAAATTCATCTTATCATTGGTTTTGTCGCGAAGCAACATAATTTTGGTTACTAAAGTATGATATCTTCGAGGTCTTCATCATGTGCAAATTCATCTCAATTTGTTTTTTGTCGCGAAGCGACATTATTTTCGTAACCACGTACAAGCGACTGAAAGGAGCGCAGTACGTGGCGGTGACGGCAACCCGCGCCACACTCGCGGTGCAGGGAATATGTGCGTTGAAACCATACGGCAACTCGCCGCGAAAGACAGAACATATCAAGTATGTCAACTGAATTATCTCACGAATTTACAAGACTAAAAGGGGAAATTTCAAATCGTAATGAAGTAATTTTCCACCTGAATGCTGTCCCGTGTAATTTTCAGTTGGGGAACGCAGGTGCGGCGGTTGATGTCCCGATCTTGGTCGAAGATGAAATTCCCGAGACTGTAATAGATGTATTTCCCATTATATTGCTCGATGTTCTGCAGTGTATGGGTGTGGTGGCAAATCAGTGCATCTGCACCTGCGTCGATTAGGCGGCGGGCGATATTGCGCTGCATAGGCGTCGGTTCCAAGGTGTGTTCTTCTCCCCAATGCAACGACACTATGATAACAGCGGTACTATCCTTCTTGCGCAGTGCACGGAGGCGAACCAGCATGGAGTCGATGGATTCCTGATTGACGGAGGGAGCCTCGGGGAGATACGGGAAATGCTCCAACGGCATTTGCAGGGAGGCTATCAACCAGACCTTTCGGGGATATTCCGCCAATAAGACAGGCTGTGCGGCTTCCGCCATAGTGTTGCTTACCCCTACGGGCACCATACCGTATTGCTCCACGTTATGCCAAGTATCCACCAACCCGCGCCGACCTTGGTCAACTGAATGGTTATTGGCTAAATTGAGATGGGTGAAACCGTGCGAGCGCAAGGCCTCCAGCCACTCCGGCTCCGCACGGAATACAAACCGCTTCATCATCGGCGTGTGCAACGTGGTGGCAGGACACTCCAGATTACCCACCACTATATCAGAACTGCGGAACACAGAATCCGCCCTTTCGTCGAAGATGCTTTCAATGCCGTGGTTCTCTATCTGCCGCCGCACGCCTCGGTCAAGGAGGATGTCACCAGTAAAGGCAACCGTCAGCGTGTCATCTTCATAAGGATACCTCGCTTGCGCCTGACCCCTCTGCAAAAACAGCAACATTGCCAGCACAAAGCACCAAAAACCGCAATACCGCATCATTAACCCTATAACCTTTTAACCCTATAACCTTCTAAGCTCCTAAGCTTAACACCCCGTGCTGTAATAAATCAGGTCGTCATCCTTCGGCACCTCGACGGGGGCAATGATGTCCTCCAGCCATTTGGGGACACCGAGACGTGGTTTGGTCTCTAACATTTTCTGCCACTCTTCGTCGGTGTGACGGGGAGCGCTGTAAGCATCGTGGAACTCCCGATAGGAGAAGACCGCGCCGCGTGTGAGGTAAAGGTAGCCGCCGATTTCCACAACGACATAGATGACATCGGCGGGACCAACCGCATTATAAAGTACAGTTTTTTTCTCCATTGGGACATTATCGCCATTGGCCGTGTAGAGATCGACGACCACCGCCACTTTACGGTCGGCACCCTCTATATCTTCCCAGCTAAAATACTCTTCCTCATTGCGCATCATGCTCAGCGTCATATTTTCGAACACAGCGCCTACGATTTCAAGCTGACGGTACTCTTGCTCGCTCAGTGTTTCACCGGCAAGCTCCTTTTTACTGCAATTCAGGAAGAACTGCGCTTCTTCAGCCATATCGTCGGTCAGGGAGAGCATCGCGTCATTTATGATCCCGAAAGCACCGAAGGCCTCCTTCGTAGCATTCAGCAGTTCGATAGCCGACGTCCAGAAAACGATATTGGGCTCCACATACCCTTTCACGATAGGGTCATCCGGTCCGCCGCCGCCACATTCGGCTGCGATGGGCTGCTTGGCATAGAGGATGGCGTCGTGTTTCAGCTCGGCGTAGGATGCCAAGGCGGCATTCAGGTCTTTTTTCCCCCACGCGGTACCCGTCATGAAATAAGGGGCATTAGAAGGATGGCGGCCTTTGGAAAGTTCGAGGAGCACCCGTTGCCAGCGTACGGCGATGTTTTCTTTCCAGTCGATTTCGCCCATCCGCTTCTGCATGCGGCTCATGTTTGTGTCGAAATCCGTCCATGTCTCCCCCTCCTTGTCAAGTTGTAGGGCGAGCAAACTGCCTCCTGCGGCAAAGAAATCAATGCCCTTGGGACAGAAACGCTGCGACACCTTGCTCTTCCAGTCGTACATCTCCTGCAATACCTCAGCATCGGGCTGGTAGCGTTGGGGCATAAGATTGACCTTGTTGTGTCCCGAAAGTTCGAACTTCGGACGGATTCTTGTCTGCTGCTCCGCTAAAATATCCACTTCGGCGACAAATTTCTGCAATTCATTGTCGTTCCCAATCAGCTTGGCATAGTCGTAATGTTTCAGAATCTCATACACTTGCATTAGTGTGACATTGTCTGGCTGGCCCATAATGAAGGTCATGGGATCAAAGATGGCCTTGAAGGCGGCGTTCAGCTTGGCATCTCCGCAGATGGTCTTGGCCAAAAAAGCGGCCCTGCGCATCATGGAGGGTTTGTCGGTGTCGAAGGCTGCCGTCTGCACCCACATCATGGCGCGGAAATAGTGCTGCAGCTTCTCATTGCGGGTGTAATGTCCGCGAGGCCTGAATATGGCATAAGGGAACTTCACGACTGTATATTCCATGAAAGGCGAGAAATCGGTAATGGCGGCATTGCATTTCGCCACCTCATCCTCCACCATGGTCTGGTATTGTGGGACAACGGCACAATCTTCTTTAGGGTTGAGCAGCCGCAGCGCGATTGCGAAATATGCCTGGCTGTATTCGGCGAGCTCTTTTTCCTGCTTGTTGACAGGGTTTGTGATGGCGCGCGTACACTCGCGATAGCCCTTGCGACAGAAGTCCATCAAGGCGTCAAACAGCTTGCCCTCCTCAGCCTTTCGCAACATACAGTCGAAGTAAAAATGGTAGAGCTGCAGATATAGGTCGGTGGTAACGAAATTGGGAAAGTTGTGATAGTCGTTGCTTTCATACACTTGGAATAACTGGTGGTATGTGTCGGGCACAATGGCAAAGCCTTGTTTTTCGAGCATGTCTGTGAGCTTCGGGTCGGGATTCTCCAACTGGAAGCGGTTAATGAGGTTGTCTATCACAGGCTTGCCGTCGGCGAAATTGTGCTTCTTAAGTTCATCCTCTCTGGCTTTGAGCTTGGCCATGAAGGCTTCTTCTTCCTTGGTGAACTGATACTGCGGCACCTTTTGCTTGTTGTATTCTGCAAATTCTTCAAGTTCCCATCTGCCCCACATAGTGTCCCAGTACCACGTGGTCTGGCCAAATACCGACCGCAGATCCGACATAGTGAAAGCATATCCCTGACGGGCGTAAAATGCATTGCGCAGCACCCGCAACTCATTGATACTGAGCTTGGAGATGTCCATGTTCAGGTCTATCTTTTTGTTCAACATCTCCACATCGATCTTTCCGTTGCCGGGAAGAATGTAGTGTTCTTTTTCAGTTTGTTGGCTCCATCCCATGAGGACGAGCACCGACAGCATGGCTGTCATCATTATTCTTTTCATATTGATTAAATATTTGATATGCTTCTTCTAATGTTGCATTTGTTATGATATATTTTGAAAATCTGGGACCGAACCTTGACCATTCCCACTCATCCAAGTTATATTGTCCGTTCCGGCATTTCTCTATGCTGAGAAGTTTACCGTCCGCCACGCGGAAATCCACCAGCTCCTCGCCCAATCGAGAGCCCATCCAAAGCGGGCGGACCCTACCGTCACGGTTCTTGAAGACAAACAACCGGTTTCCCTTCTCGGGATAAAACCGCGTGGACTTCACCACGCCCACCAGCGCCTCCTCCTCTCCGTCGCCATCCACATCGCCAGTGCGAAACTGATAGACGGGATAGGACAACAGCCACTCGTCCGACATTGAATCCGTGGTCAGCACCAGCACGCTGCATGTGTCGTTGGTCCGCTTCAGCGAGAACGTCTGGGCGGATAAACATGTACAGCACAGGCAGGACAACAACGATACTATAATGACACGAAGTAGCATAACAAAGGATATTGCTGTTTTGAGACTACAAAGATACACTTTCCTCGGTTATAATTCGTCCAAACAAATATAAATGACCGACCCGATTCAGAAGCGCCTCAATGACTCATTGAAAATTTTTGACATGCGCAGGAGTAACTTACACGCATTTTCTTTTGGAAATCAAAATTTCCGTATTTTTGCCGTCCGATAAACAAATGAGCAGGGACGGTTGTATGTTAGGAATAAAAACAGATAATAGCAGGAATTTAGGATTGGATGCGTTGAGGGTTTTGGCTATTTTCTGTGTGTTACACGGACACGCAAGGGGATACTTGAACAATACGATTCTCGATTTTGCCACTCTGCTGCCGTTGCCGCGCGGTGTTGACATATTCTTTGTGCTGAGTGGTTTTCTGATAGGCAAATCTTTCATCGGATATGCGGAGAAAAACAATGGCATTGTGGGGTTCCGGAAACCTGTTATATTTTATCTACGCACAGCTCTCAGAATATTACCCGATTACATCTTCATGCTTATTGTGAATTATCTTCTTGTGTATTTGGAGGTGATAAATGGGGACACGCACGAATTCCCTATTTGGCGGTTCGCCACTTTCACCCAAAATATTTTTACACCTTTCTGGAATTTTTTCTGGGAATCGTGGTCTTTGTCAGTACAATGGTGGTTCTACATTCTTTTCCCTTTATTATTGGCTATACTTTGTAGACATATAACTCCCCAAAAAGCGGTGCCGATAATATCAGCTTTCTTCATTATCGGGTCGGTCGTGTATCGTGCCATTGTCTCAGATATGGTTTGCGACAATTTCTCTTGGGATATATGGCTGCGAAAAACGGTGGCATCAAGGTGCGATAACATTTATTTTGGTGTCATGGCGGCGTATGTGTATCATTATTATCACGATTTCTGGGAACGTTACGCTGTAAAATGCTTTGTCACAGGCATTATAATGTTTTTATGCCTGCGCTTGATACCGAAACAGTTAGGCTCTTGCTACTACAATGTGGTCTATTTGTCGTTGCCGCCGGTTTACATAGCATTGTGTCTTCCTCTGATATGCAAAATGCGTTCGTACAACAAAGCTGTAACGGGCATAATTTCACACATCAGTGTATTGTCGTACGCCATGTTCCTGACGAATGTGCTTGTCGGACAGGTGATTAACTTGCATTTTGCATATAGTGGCAGAATTGACGGCTGTGTATTATACCTTATTTTTTGGACACTCACTATTCTCGCTTCCTATTGTCTTTATATAATTGTGGAGAAGCCTTTCACAATGCTAAGGGATAATCTTTTCGGCGGAAATTCAAAATAGGGGAGATGTTTTTCCCTGCAAATAAAAACAAAAACCCCCACAAAGAATGTGAGGGCGCATTCAATAAAAATATGTTTATTCGAATTAAAGAAGTGTATTATAACACTTTAATCTCTACGTCAACGCCGCTGGGCAGCTCTAACTTCATCAACGCATCGATGGTCTTTGCTGTCGTGCCGTAAATATCCAACAGACGTTTGTAAGTTGAGAACTCAAATTGCTCTCTTGATTTCTTGTTAACGAATGTTGAGCGGTTAACGGTGAAGATTTTCTTGTGTGTCGGAAGCGGAATGGGACCAACCAAAACCACTTTGTCATCTTTAACGGCATTGATAGTTTTCACTATCTTTTCTGAAGACTTGTCAACCAATGTATGGTCAAACGATTTCAATTTAATTCTAATTCTTTGGTTCACTGTTTTTTAATATTAATGTTGTTACTATATTTTGTTTTTTCTAATTCCTATTTTCTATTTCCTAATTCCTATTTCCTAATTTTAACTACAATAACGCGTATCTTCCCACATTAAGAATATAATCTTGGATGGTATCAGGCACTATGGCATATTTGAGGAACTCCATGCTGTAATTCGCTCTGCCAGAGGTAATTGAGCGCAGATGAGTGACGTAGCCGAACATCTCGGCGAGTGGCACTTGCGCTTTCACCACTTGGAATCCGACTTGCGCGTCAATCTGTTCGAGCGTGGCGCGCTTGCGGTTGAGGTCTGCCGTCACATTGCCGATATACTCATCGGGTGTGATGACTTCCACTCGCATGATAGGCTCAAGGATGACCGACTTCGTGTTTCGCACAGCTTCGCGGAAACCGGCGCGGGCACATATCTCGAACGCAAGCGAGTCTGAGTCAACGCTGTGTGTCTCACCGTCCGTCACCGTCACATCAAGCGCTTCGAGCGGGAATCCGTAACGTCCGTTCGACATCGCCATTTTGAAGCCCTTTTCAATCGCCGGCATGTACTCTTTCGGAATGTTCCCGTTGCGCACTTCGTTAGCGAATTTAAGCCCTTTATCATCTGGCGCCGAAGGAGCGATTCTGAAGTCGATGACTGCGAACGAACCCTTGCCTCCTGTCTGGCGTTTATAGACCTCGCGGTGCTGTATCGGCTCGACAATCGCCTCTTTGTAAGTGACACGCGGTTTGCCGTGGTTGCACGCCACATTGAACTCGCGTTTCAGACGGTCGAGCAGAATGTCCAAGTGAAGCTCACCCATTCCGCTAATCAGCGTCTGCCCTGACTCCTCATCAACCTTGACGACAAAAGTCGGGTCTTCTTCAGCGAGTTTCGCAAGAGCCATCATCAGCTTGTCCTCGTCATCTTTCGTTTTCGGCTCAACGGCGATTTGTATGACAGGGTCGGGGAAGTCGATGTTTTCGAGCACGATAGGGTGCTTTTCGTCACATAAACTGTCGCCAGTCCTGATTTCCTTCATTCCCACAAGAGCCACAATGTTGCCCGCCGAAATCGACTCAAGCTGAAGCTGCTTGTTGGAGTGCATTTGGAAAATCTTAGCCACACGCTCGCGTTTTCCAGTCGAGGCGTTAAAGACTGTCTCGCCTGCCTTGAGCGTTCCCGAATAGACCTTTATGAAAGTCAGTTTTCCCACGTATGGGTCTGTTGCTATCTTGAAGGCGAGTGCCGCGAACGGCGCTTTGTCGTTAGCGGTGCGCTCCTCATCCTTTTCGGTCTTTGGGTTCACTCCCTTAATCGGCGGCATGTCTGCGGGAGAGGGCAGGTAACGCACGATAGCGTCCAACAGCTTCTGCACGCCCTTGTTCTTGAAAGAAGAGCCGCAGAGCACAGGGTGAATTTGCCGTGAAATTGTCCCTTTTCTGATTATCGCGATAATCTCGTCCGAAGTGATGGACTCTGGGGCGTCGAAATACTTTTCCATGAAGGCGTCATCGCATTCCGACAGTTTCTCAAGCAGGTTTTCCCTATATGTTTCAGCCTCTTCGCGCATATCTTCGGGGATTTCGTACTCCTCGAAAGTCGCGCCTTGGTCTTCCTCGTTCCACACGTAGGCTTTCATCTCGATGAGGTCAACCACGCCGGAGAAAGAGTCCTCCGCGCCAATCGGAAGCTGCAACGGCAGCGGGTTGGCTGAGAGCTTCTCCTTGAGCTGACGCAGCACCGAGTGGAAATCCGCACCTGACCTGTCCATCTTGTTGACGTAGCAGATACGGGCGACATCGTACTTGTCGGCCTGCCGCCAGACGGTTTCCGACTGGGGCTGCACGCCGCCTACAGCGCAGAACAATGCTACTGCTCCATCCAAAATTCTCAAAGAACGTTCAACTTCGACTGTAAAATCGACATGACCTGGTGTGTCGATAATGTTGATTTTATAGTCTTCTGATTGGTGTTTCCACTCTACGGTGGTGGCAGCACTTGTAATAGTTATTCCTCGTTCCTGTTCCTGCACCATCCAATCCATGGTTGCAGTGCCTTCATCTACTTCGCCTATCTTGTAGTTTTTTCCGGTATAGAAAAGTATGCGTTCTGTTGTTGTGGTTTTGCCGGCATCAATGTGAGCCATAATGCCGATATTCCTGATTTTCAGCAACTCCTCCGACATGACTTTCTCTACCTAAGCTCTTTTTGTGTTAAAATCTGAAATGTGAGAACGCCTTGTTAGCTTCAGCCATCTTGTGGATATCCTCTTTGCGTTTGAACGCTGAGCCTTCTTCCTTGTAAGCGGCTAAGATTTCAGCTGCAAGTTTCTCAGACATTGTCTTTTCGTGA
Source organism: uncultured Bacteroidota bacterium (assembly GCA_902774205.1). GTDB lineage: Bacteria > Bacteroidota > Bacteroidia > Bacteroidales > WCHB1-69 > RUG11942. Next base: position 9,441 of record CACYHL010000023.1, read on the forward strand.
CGTTTACGAGCGAAATTGATTAAATTCTTCATCCCTACAGACTGTTTTCTTTCAGGACGTAATTCGGTAGGTATCTGGAATGTGGCGCCACCGATTCTGCGGCTCTTGACCTCGAGCGCGGGGGTGACGTTTGCCAGAGCCTGTTTCCAAACTTCTATGCCATTTTCTTTTGTCTTGTCTTCGATGATTTCAACTGCATGGTAGAAAATCTCAAAGGCGATAGACTTTTTCCCTTTTAACATGATGTTGTTGACGAATTTTGTGACCATCACGTCATTGAACTTCGGATCGGGAAGGATAATCCGTTTTTTGGGTTTCGCTTTTCTCATAATTCTGTAACTTCAATAAAATTATTTACTCTCGACACGCCCATTTTGGCGGCCTATTTACAATTATTGTTCTTACTTTATTTTATATATTATTTGTCTGCCGGTTTTTTCTTCGGACGTTTCGCACCATATTTGCTGCGGCCCTGAAGACGACCCTCAACGCCGGCTGAGTCTAACGCGCCGCGCACGATGTGGTATCTGACACCTGGGAGGTCTTTGACACGACCGCCGCGCACCAAAACGATTGAGTGCTCTTGCAAGTTGTGGCCTTCGCCCGGTATGTAGGCGTTCACCTCCTTGCCGTTGGTCATACGGACTCTTGCGACCTTACGCATCGCTGAATTAGGTTTTTTAGGAGTTGTGGTGTAAACTCTCAGACAGACACCGCGCCTCTGTGGGCAGGCGTCCAATGCTCTTGACTTACTCTGTGAGGTAAGTTTCTTTCTTCCTTTTCTTACTAATTGTTGTATTGTTGGCATAAAATTAAAAAATTTAATCGTTTAATTTTCAATATACAAACGCCCATTTTTTTGAGCCTGCAAAAATACAATTTTTTTTTATTCAAAAATATAGTTTCCGAATTTTTATTTCAATAGGGAAGGTTTGATTTCCGAATGCAGGTTTTCGAATTACGGGACCAAGACCAGGCGGAGACCCCGACTGTCGGATTTGTTTGTCGGATTGGCGTAAGCGCGGTGTGAGACACGACATTCATCGGAGGCGGAGTCGAAACTGCCACCACGGAACACATGGAGTACTCCTATTAAAGGACCTGTCGGGTTGGTCAGGTTTTCGATGTCGTACTCACCGTACCAGTCGCTACACCATTCGCCCACGTTGCCGCTCATATCATAAATTCCGAGTTCGTTAGCTCCTTTGGATTTCACAGAGTGTGTTTTGTTTTCACTGTTGTCGTTATACCAGCCTACAGAATCCAGTTCATTATTGCCGCTGTATGTGTGCCTTTGGCTACTCGCACCGCCGCGCGCCGCATACTCCCACTCCGCCTCTGTCGGCAGCCGGAATTTTAAGTTCGTTTTTTGATTCAGCTTTTCTATGAAATTTTGACAATCGTCCCAACTCACATTTTCAACTGGCCGGTCATAACCATTGAATTCACTTGGATTTGTGCCCATTACCGATGCCCACAACGCTTGCATGACCTCAGTTTCTGCTATGCAGAAATCGTTCAGTGTAACTGAATGTGTCGGTATCTCGTTAGGCAGAACATCGAAACCTTGCTCATCGGTTCCGCCCATGGTAAAAGTGCCGCCTTTGACGACAATCATCTTGAAGGAGACACTGTTTACAGTTATTACAGTTGGAATCAATGTGTCATTCAGGCAAGCATATTCTCTCATTTCAAACTCCGGATCTTTTGTGCAAGAAAAGGCGAGGAGTGAAAGGAGTAAGAATAATATCAGTTGCTTTTTTCTCATTTTTTCAAAGACTAATTCTTTTTTTATTGGTGATATAATCCGAGTCCGAGTTTGAACTCTATTGTTTTGAAATTAGTTGTCACGATTTCGGCGGAAAATAGGAATTTGTTGAGGCTTATCATGAATCCGAAGGCTACATCTGCTCCGAGGAATGTGCGTGGCTTGTAGCTATACCATTTGTCGTCAACAGTTTGCAGGTTCATTGACCGGTAGCCGAAGCCTGCGCCAATACTCAGTGCCAGAATATTTGAGGGGTGTAGTACAAATCCGCCAATCACCGACAGGCGTGTGGTCTTTGACGAGCCGGTAAGGCTGTACGTTTCTCCGACCTTGAAGTTTTTGAACGCCCCTCTGAAATTGAAGTTTGACATTAGACTGACATACCACCCGCAAAATCTCATCTGCCCGACAGTGATACCGTATGCGAATTGCGGAAGAGGGGAGTAGGAGCCGTTGAGGGTTACGAAAGTTATCCATGCAAAGTGGTGCCGTTTTGCCTTGTTGCCAGTTTCTGTACTGGCAAGGTCGGTATAGACGTTTTCTTCAGTACGGACTGATTCCGTGCGTTTTATCGTTTCCCTGTTTTTCAGTTCCACTGAAATATCAGTTGTTTTGTTCTCCTCAACTTTTATGTTGCGAACCTCAGTAGCGTAGTCATTTTTTTCTATTCTCAGTTCATGGTCGCCTATCAGTATGTTGTTCAGAAGTTTAGGTGTGGTTCCAACTTTTTGTCCGTCAAGGTAGATGTCGGCGGCAAATGGGGTGGAAGCGACTTGAAGGAATCCGTAAATTGGTGTTGGCGGGTCGAGGTCTATTTGTGTATTGTCGCCTGCATTGAGTGTGAATGCTTTCTCCGTATCTATGTGTGATTTTCTGGAGGCTTTTATTTTATAGACACCCGCTGCAAGACGACCGTTCCAACTTCCAACGCCCTTTTTCTCACCGTTTACCCATATTTCCGCATGGGGGTCGCTGCAAGTGATGACAGGCTCTGCAAAGTCGGGGGCCATGGCAAGCGTTATCGCGGATGTCTCCCCGTCTGTGACTGTAACTTCCTGTGTGGCACTTTGGTACATTGCTTTGAATACTGAAACAGTGTAAACACCACTTCGCAGACGGTCGGAGGTATATGGGGTCTTCCCAGCCGATGAGTTGTTGATCCTGACAGTTGCGGCAGCTTCAGGAGTCGAGTTTACTTTTATATATCCAAAGTTGGGTTTCAGGGAGATGTCAAGTGTTGTTGTGCTGTCAGGTGAAATGACAAACTCACCTTTTGCTGTGTGGTACATGTCGTTTGAGATTTCATAGGTGTGCTTTCCAATAGGCAGTAGGGGCTGATATTGCCCTTTGCCGTTGCTTTCATCGAACAGGGTCTTGCCGTCCACTTGCACGGAAGCGTCTGGTGGTGAGACAGATAGGGCGAGAAAGTTTTCAGAAGGAGTATATCCTTTTGGTTCGGAGGGCTTTTTGGTGACAATGTCCATGACATAGACATGGCCGGGCTTTATTGCTATCGGAAAAACATATTCCAGCAATTTGTACCCCTTTACCATAATGTTTATGGAAGATTCGAGATATGATATATATATGTCAGCTTCCCCGATTTTATATTTTATTTCGGCGCAGGGGACCAAGCCGTCAACAAAAATGTGCTCAACTGTTTTTATTTTGATAAGTGCGCATGGTTTGCCGTTGTCGTCTTTCGCACCTGCCACCCTCGCTGATATGTCTATTGTCCCATCAGGAAGCTGCTCCTCGTAAAAGCTCTTCACCTCCAGTGTTTGCGCCGAGAGCGACAACGCTGAAAGAAGAAAGGCAATTATCAATACAACGAACCTCTTCATAAAGTCTTTTTAACCTATTCTTAAAAACTTGCAAAGATAATGAATTATTCTGAAGTAATGATAAAAATGGAAAAACAGAAAAACGTTATTTTTTTCATCAGGTAACTGACTACAGCTGTCCTATCAGGGAGTTTTTCGGAACCGAAATGTACGATTTCGCACTTAAAGTTCGCGGTGCCGTTCTTTAGATGGCGGTCGTCTATAAGGAAAACACTCTCATTAATGTATTTATGATGTGAGATAATCACTTTTTGTATGTTGGCGAATCTTTGCCTATACCGAAATATTTATGAATCCAGTTCGTTTTGTCGCTTGGTGCGCTTTGGTTGTGCCACGGCGTGGAAGTCAGGATATGGACATCGAATTTTTCCCACAGTTTGTAGAAGGCGTCATTTTTTATAAAAATCGGTTTCCTCAACAAACCATATAATTAAGGTGCAAAATAATTATGAATTATCGGTTTGTAGACAACGTGAAGAATCCCCACGCATCGCATGGGGATTCTTTTGTGGGGAATAAATAATTTCTGTTTTACTGATTCTTCACACAACGGACGGATTGTTTTCCAGCGTAAGTCATACCTCCCATATAATCATATGTGAATCCACCACCGGACATTTTATAGGTCATATAAATCCAATACGAGTTAGAATATTGCGGCTTTGTTGTACCCCAGTAACCGGCCGAATCTCCGTAAGGTACATCACCACCAGCGCTACCTACTCCATTGGGATAAGCATTAAATCCGGATGAATTGTTTGTAGATTGATCGCTACCAATGGCACAAGAATTCCCATTCTGATCGTGACTCCAGCCAGTCGTACTTGCCAAGGATTTACAAATATTACTCGGATTACCATCGCAACCATATGTGCCTCTACAGATAAGGTAATCATTAAGCATCAGCCATTCCGCCAAGCTTGGAACATGCCAACCGTCAGGACAGATTCCTTGTATGCCACTTGGATTAGCAGATGAATGAGCCTTTCCTGTTACAGCTGGATAATTATATAGGAAGCCAGCAAGGGAGTCATATTCATTGCCTTTTAAAGCATGGTAATAATATTTTGTGGAAGTGCTGGTTTCAGTTGAAGCCTCTGTTATGGCTGTTCCGTTAGCATAATGGGTTGTGCGAAGATTTTCCGCCATCCAGCATTGTGAGCCTATAGACACGGTCTTGTATGTATTGCCGTCATAGTCGGAGATGCTGGTTGTACCATTGCATGCTTCACCGGTGTTCAGGGTAATTACCGTGCTACTATAGCCTGTCCCTACCGAGTTAGTCGCATAAGCCATTATGTAATAGGTGGTGTTTGAGGCAAGACATGTAAGGGTGGCTGTCATATAGCCTGTGCCTGATCCTGCGGTAACATAATCATCGGAAAGTGTCGGGGGATTTGTCTCGCTGAAGTAAAATCCTCTGCTGGTAACTGGTGCACTGCCCGAATCGGTAACGTTGCCATACCCTATAATTTTAATACGAGAAGCGTCCACGTCAGTTGTCGGAAGTATTTCTACAGTTGGCACCGTCCCTGCGGGTGTTGTGAATTGTCTCACCTCACCATATCCGATACCTGCACTGTTTTTGGCGTATGCCCTCACGTAGTAGGTGGTGTTTTCTGTGAGATTTGATGGCGAGGAAGTGTAGGTGGAATTGCTGGATGAGACGACAATGTAGCTGTCAGCGATGGTCGGTTCAGAGTTGGAGGTGCTGTAGCAGAACCCGCGCTCGCTGATGGCAGCCCCGCCGTTGTCGGTGATAGTGCCACCCAGTTCAGCCCATGTGCAACCGAAATTTGATACGTCTGCAGTGGAGAGGGTCGGTATGGAGACGTTCATGGCGCTGTCGAATACACAGCGGACGGAAGCGGCAGAGCGTTTGATTACGGAATTGGTATCGCCGTCATTAGTATAATTGACACGGGATTGTGCGTAGTCAAGCCTTAAAACTTTTGCGAAATCTGAGTTGGTGCTTGTGGATGACCAAAGGATAAGATCCTTGTTAATACGTCCGCTCATGAGTGTGCCTGCAGGTATGGCGTTGAAGTTTGTGCTGTTGTTGGAGGAGAGGTTGTATCCCGGGCAACAGGAGCGAGAGAGTGATGTGGAGTTGGAGAGCCAGTAGGATTGGCCAGCCAGAGCTTGTGCTATGTAAGCGCTGTTGCCGTCGCAGAGGTATTCTCCGATGCTGCTGACGTATGAGCGCATGGTGGAGATTTCGGAGTTGCTCGGCAGGTGCCAGCCGTCAGGGCAGACGCCCTGTACCCCGCTTGGTTCGGAGTTGGAGGAGACGCTTCCGTTCATGGCGGCGTACCAGTTGTAGAGCAGACCTCTGGTTGCGTCATTGGAGGCGTCGCTGTTGGCGTGGTAGTAGAGAGGAGATGTTGAGGTAGCGGTGTTGAGCTGTTCGGTGATTGGGTCGCCAGTGGCGTAGTGTGTGGTCTTGAGGTTCTCCCTGAACCAGCACTGGGACCCCATCTGGACGGTGGTGTAGGTGTTTTTGTCGAAGTCGATGGCCTTGCTGATTCCGCATGTGAAGGTTAGCGTTATGGCCTTGATCTCGTTGCTGTATGTAGTGCCGAGATCATTGGTGGCGTAAGCCCTTATGTAGTATGTTTTGTTAATCTGCAATCCTGTGAGCGTGTCGTGATATGTTCCAGTCCCGATGCCTGAGTTAGCGATATGGCTGTCGCTGAGAGTCGGGGTCGGGTTAGAGGAGCTGTAGCAGAAACCGCGCTCAGTGAGGGCAGGAGACCCATCTGCTGTTATGTTGCCCGTACATTTTATCGCGTTATATGCGAATTCCACAGTATTATTCGTGTCAAGTTTCACAGTCGGGAGGGCGCCGGCGAGAGTGGTGAAAGAGATTGCTTCGCCGTAAGCGGTACCGACAGCGTTGGTGGCGTAAGCGCGGACATAGTAAATTGTTCCGGGCGTGAGATTCTTGAGGTCGCTGGAGAATACCCCTGTCCCGCTGCCGTCAATGGTTGTGTCGTTCGCGATGGTCGGAGTCGGTGAAGTGCTATAGCAGATGCCGTATTTTGTAACCGCTGTCCCCCCGTCTGCTGTAACCTCACCGCCGCTGGTAGCTGTGGTATAGGTGATGGAAGATGCCGCTGTTGTGGCTGCCAGTACAGGCAGGCCGAAGGTTGTAGCCGTCCCTCCCTCGCTTGGAACAGTCTCAGCCCCATTGTCCACAGAGATGATGACAGTGTATCCAGTGCCAGGGTTAAGAGACATGACAGAGTCGCTGATAGAAGTCCCGGTTATTGTTGCCGTTTTAGTGACAGTATCTGTCTGCCCAGTTTCCACACACTTGATTGTGAGTGTGGCGGAGGCTGCGCCTTGCAGGTCAACATCGGCGGTGACATAGAGGCCGCGCCCGTCTGCCATTGAGTTGAGAGCATAGTTGGAGATGATTGCAGGCAGCATCTTTGTTGTCGTGGTATAGGCTATTGAGGTGTCTGCCCCGATCGAGTTTGCAACTCTCAACCAGACGTAGTACAGGGTGTTCGGAGTCAGGCCTGTGAGAGTTACGGCGCTGGTGGTGCTGGTAGCGGTTGTCGCAGTGGCAAAATTGTTGGAGGTGTTGTAGTAGAAGATGTATGAAGTGATTGGCGTATTGAAGTCGCTTACAGAAGCCGTGACATCAATGGAAGTCGTTGCTGGGGTGAGTGAGAGTGAGTTGACGCGTGGAGGATACAGCGGTGTCATGTTGTTGCTGAGGGAGTCAATGATATGCTGCATGTCTGCGATTGCACGCAGGAGAGAGTCGAATACTGCTCGCAGGTCGCATGCGTTGACGGCCTTGTTATCACAAGGTGTCGCAAAGTCAAAGCCGGAGGCGACATAAGTGGTCCCTGTCGTGAAGTTGCTCGTGTCTGAAAATGTGTTATTGCCGCTAAATGTGTTGTTTCCTGCCACCAGTGCGTAGTCATCGTGGTCAGAAAGTTCGGCGACGGTAGTCGGGACAGTAATATTTATGCTCTTATCGGAAGATGCGTTTAACGTAAAGTCATCAACGTCCACCCCATTTTTCTGAATGGTGATCGTATTATCATTAACGGTAGGAATGTCAGAGGTCTTCGCATAGTTTTTGAGGGAGTCTCCAATAAGATGTTGTATGCTGTCACTGGTCAGGAATTCCCTGATGCTGTCACTCACCAAATGCTGGATGCTATCAGATTTCAGGAAATCTTTGGTCGCAAGTTTCATCTCTTTACGCAACTGGTTTGCAGTGTCGTGAACGAGATGCTGGATGCTGTCGCTTGAGAGGTAGTGGTTGAGGGTGTCGTTCAAGTGCGCGGCAAGAGCGAGACTGTCGTTGTGCTCCTTGATGTAGATGTTCTTCAGACTGTCCTGAATGTCCTTGATTGTCTCACATCCCTTAATTCTGTCGCAAAGTTGGCCCGCCATCAGATAGTGGCTGAGGGTGTCGTTGACGAAATTGTGTATGCTGTCAGATGTGAGGTAGTGGTTGAGGGTGTCGTTGACAAAGTTGTGGATGCTGTCGCTTGAGAGATAATATTTGAGAGTGTCATTGACGAAGTTGTGGATGCTGTCAGATGTGAGGTAGTGGTTGAGGGTGTCGCTGACAAAGTTGTGTATGCTGTCAGATGTGAGATAATATTTGAGAGTGTCATTGACG
>CACYHL010000024.1 GCA_902774205.1 uncultured Bacteroidota bacterium
TTACAGGCCATGCGTGAGTTCGGTGCACCCGTCAACGCAGGCAAAATCGCAGAAATCACCGGTATTGATCGCAAAGAAGTCGATAAAGCATTCGCAGAATTGAAAAAGGAAGGCGCCATCGTTTCACCCGTCCGCTGCAAGTGGGAACCGGCAAAATAAGAAGCGTATGGAAATGAATGAGCAGCGAGAGCAGAGTCAAGCTTGCTTGAACTCTGCCGAGTCGCGAATGAATTGCGACAAAGTCGAAATCAAAGCAGTAAAATTCCGTAAAGACGGATTCTATACCCAACCTTTTGTCTTCGGAGGCGAGGAAGGAATGGATAAATTCGACAAGAACGTGCGCTATCGCGGCAGTCTTCAGAACTACCTGATCGACACGGGCAGCGAGGTGATTTTAGTGGATACCGGTATCCCCGCAGGGACTCCAGAAGAAGTACCCGACGAAAACTCTCCCATCTTCACCGGTAAGGACATCTGCAGCTATATGGAAGCCTTCAAGGCCCTCGGATACAAGCCTGAGCAGGTGACCAAGATTTTGCTCACCCACCGCCATGCCGACCACAGCGGCGAACTGAAAAGTTTCCCTAACGCGAAAGTCTATGTGAACCAGGAAGAAATGGATGCCGCCGAGTTGCAGGGGCTGACGAACCTCGTGCCTGTCAGCTACACCGACGGAGCCTACTACAACTTTCCTGAGAGTCAGAAAATAGAGGACGGCATCTACCTCATCAAAGCCAAGGGACACACCAAGGGCAACAGTATTATCGTGGTGGAGATGGGCGGCCTGTTCTACATGATACACGGAGACATTACATACGTGGACGAGGCTCTTTACGAGGACAAGCTGTCGGTGGTTTTTGACGACCTGCCAGCCGCCCGTGAGACGCAGAACCGCATCCGTGAATTTGTCCGCAACCACCCCACCGTCTATTGCGGCACCCACACGCCGCAGGGCTATGAGAATCTGGAGGCCAAGCGCGTGATTGATCTGGATAATCCCGTACCGACCATTTTGGCCGAAGTGGATTTCTCCAAGCAGCAAGCTTCTGGCAAGTACGTCTGCTCCATCTGCGGCTACGTCTATGACCCCGCAGAGCACGACGGCGTAGTCTTCGAAGACCTGCCCGACGACTGGAAGTGTCCGAGATGCAGGCAGGGGAAGGAGAAGTTTAATAAGGCTTGAGGTATGAATAAACTGTTTTTACTTGGCACGATGGTGTGTGCCCTTGGAATGATGGCTTGTGGACAATCTGAAGTCTCATCACACCGATCATCGCCCACTCCCACTCCACAAAGATATGATTATTCCACCATTGAGTTAGCAGACCGTTTTACAAACAAATTGGAAACTGCCAAGTGGGATGATGTGTTAGGTATTGATGGGATGGAGTTTGCCCCTGTCTATTTAGGAGACATCAAACCTTTAGTTCAACTGACGTATAAACCTGAACTTACAGGAAATAGGATAGACCTGGATGATCATAAAATGGAATCGCCGACAGACAGCACTCTCTTCCTTACCATTGACATGAATAGGATTGTGGGGTTGCCAATGAGTATTTGGGAATATTACAAAAAACCTGAATACCGTAGGGGCATTATGGCTTTTCCTGTCTTTTTGGAGAACATTTCCAATGACACAATGGATGTGGGCTCCGGAGACTTATTTACGAATATTATTGTTGAAGCCAAAAATAAGGACGGACAATGGCAAAGATTGTCGCACCCGTACATCTTTGAATGTGGAACTGATAAGAAAACTATTTTTCTTGCTCCGCATCAAATTGCTATTACAGCGATGCCTGTATGTCAAGGAGATTTCCGTACCTTGTTGCGTTTAGTTTTTCTACTGAATGACGATAAGTGCCTTTATTCCAACGTCATCGAGGGCTTTGTGGATGAAGAAATGCTCAATCCGAAAAAAAGCACTAAATAATGACTCTGCTACAGGAGGACGTACCTGATTTCTCATTTAAGTGAACTCAACTTATGGTAATGATATCAAATCGCCCCAACCCCAACGAGGCTTTCCCGAATCCCAACATTCCGCCGAACACGACGGTGTGGCCTTCGAAGACCTGCCCGAAGATTGGAAGTGCCCGAGATGCAGGCAGGGGAAGGAGAAGTTCAATAAAGCGTAAGCTATACGAACTACTGTTTAACAACCAACCGCCGCAAGGTTTTTCTTGACCTTTGCGGCGGTGTTATTTTGACAAGATTCCAAAATAATGCATATCTTTGCACCGAAAAACGGTTAAAGGCTAGTGATATGCTGACGATTGATACGACAAACATGTGTTCACACCTGCTGAAGAAGCTATTTGAAGAGGATGGCGTATATCATTCTCTTTGGACGGTCATGCAGGATGACAATGAACTGACAGCAGTAGTCCGTTTGCGTCAACTCCATATCTACCGCAATGGCAAGAAGGTGTTGGTGCTGGCGGGTAAGTCTGCACCAAAGATTTTCAGAGAAGACCCGATTTGTGAGCTTTTACAAATTGAGAGAATCAAGTGTATTCAAAAAGAAAATAGTCTATAACAGAACCATTTATTATGAGATAGGATACACCTTTTCTCCCCAATATAAGCAATGGAAAAATGAACTGCTTGTTTTACAAAAAATGCTCAAAGAGCAGCGGTGACGAACAGTAAAGTGAACTATCTCATTTGAAAATTTTCTCCAATTTGTGAAAACACTGAGGTTTTTTTGTGAAACAGATGTTTGGAGGAAATAGTGTAATATGACAATAGTCAAACAACAGCAAAAAACGAATCAATATGGATAAAGAACAGAAATTTTGTCAGAGCTGCGGAATGCCGCTGACCACAGAAATCCTCGGCACCAATGACGATGGTAGCAAGAACGAAGAATACTGCATATACTGTTACAAGGATGGTGCATTCACTGGTGACTTCACCATGGATGAGATGGTGGAGTTCTGTGCACAATTTGTAGAAGAGTACAACAAGAACACTGGACAAAAACTCACTCGCGAAGAGTACAAGGGCGTGCTTCGTCAGTATTACCCCAATCTGAAACGTTGGCAACTGCCCGCCGACCAACTGCCGCACGCAACGTCACCTATCAAGCAGCAGCTTATCAATGAGGTCAATGCATTGTGTATAAAGGATATGCCGCGTATTGACAACCTCTTCGTGCTTCAAGGTTCGTTCGTTAATATGGAGTACACTATCAACGGAAACAAGGTGAAACTTCTTGATGACAATGCAACGTACTGGGGTAATCAAGTGGAAAAACAAGGCTCAAACGGCCGATGCTTCGGTATTGCATGCGACGAGCATAATGTCCTTGTGAGCGAGTATGGAAAGGACGGCGCGGACGCCGAGCTGGTGGTGTTCAAGAGAAGAAGATAATACTGCGCATAACCATTATATGTGAATGAAAAATGGCGTACTTTTACCGATTCAAAATCTATGGTAGAATATAATTGAACAGAATGAATAACATGGAACATACTCACGACTTCAACCACATCATCGTCCGCGATGCCACCGAGAACAACCTCAAGCACGTCAATGTCAGGATCCCCAAGGGAAAAATTACCGTGGTGACGGGCGTATCGGGGTCGGGCAAGTCGTCGTTAGTGTTGGACACAATCGCAGCCAAATCGCGAAGGGAACTCAACGACACCTTCCCATCATTCACGCAGCAATACCTGCCCAAATACGGGCGGCCGCACGTGGGCGACATCGAGAACCTGCCCATCGCCATCGTCATTGAGCAGCGCAAGCCGACTTCCAACTCGCGCTCCACAGTTGGCACCTACACCGACATATACGCCTTGCTGCGACTACTCTTCTCGCGCATCGGGCAGCCTTTTGTGGGGTATTCAGATTCATTCTCGTTTAACCACCCCTCGGGCAGCTGTCCGCGCTGTGGCGGGCTGGGCGAGATCCGCGAATTGGACATCCACAAGTTAGTCGATTTCGACAAGTCGCTCAACGATGAGGACACCATCCACTACATCGCCTTCGGCAAAGGCGGCTGGCGGTGGATACGCTACGCCTACAGCGGCCTCTTCGACCTCGATAAGAAAATCAAGGACTATACGCCCGAGGAGCTCGACCTCTTCCTCAACTCGCCGCAAATCAAGCTGAAAAACCCGCCTTCCAACTGGCCCAAGACGGCTAAATACGAGGGCATTATCCCACGAATGTACCGCAGCATCATCAACTCGGAGGAGGGACTGCTCCACGCATCCGTGCTCAATCCTATGCTGACGATGGGCACTTGTCCCGACTGCGGCGGCACGCGCCTTAACGAGAAGATACGCTCCTGCAAAATAAACGGACTCAATATTGCCGAAGTGACGGCGATGAGCATCAGCGACTGCCGCCAATGGATGGAGACCATCGACAATCCGCTAGCGGAGGACATCAAGCGCGCCACCACAGAGCGGCTGTCAGCGTTGGAAGAGATCGGACTCGGTTATCTCACCCTCGACCGCGCCATCGGCACACTGTCGGGCGGAGAGGCGCAGCGCTGCAAAATCGCCAAATATATCAACTCGCCACTCTCTGACGTGATGTATATCCTCGACGAGCCCAGCGTAGGTCTCCACAACCATGACATTCTGCTGATGCAGAAATCTGTACAAAAGCTCAAGAATCACGGCAACACCGTCATCCTCGTGGAACACCACAAAGAGATTATCAAAATTGCCGACCACATCATTGATATGGGACCAGGTGCGGGCATGAAGGGCGGAGAGATTGTTTTTGAAGAACTGCTGCACAGCCAGACGCTTACGGGCACCATGCTCAGTGCGACGAGTAAGATAAAAGAAAACGTCCGCCAGCCAAAAGATTTCTTCTTGTTGGAGAATGCCAATCTGCACAATTTGAAAAACATCTCCGTCAAGTTGCCGTTGGGCGTGATGTGCGGCATCGCCGGTGTGGCGGGCTCGGGAAAGAGTTCGTTGATGGAATGTTTCCGCAATGCCTATCCGCATCCCGAAGAAATTGTCTATATCAGCCAGAAGAACATCGGCATAAGTCTGCGTTCCACTCCGGCCACCTATTTGGACGTGGCCGATGACATCCGCAAACTCTTTGCCAAAACCAACAAGACCAAGGCCGACCTTTTCTCCTTCAACGGCAAGGGCGGCTGCCCCGTCTGTCAGGGTAGGGGAGTGATCGTCAACGACATGGCCTTCATGGATGCCATCGAGACCACATGCGAGGCCTGCGGCGGATTGCGTTATTCGTCGGAAGTTCTTTCTTACAAGGTGAATGGGCTCAACATCGCCGAGGTGATGGACCTCACCGCCAATAAAGCCTCCGAGCTGTTCACAGGAAGTGTCATTGCCGAGAAATTGGAGCCGTTGCGCAAAGTCGGGTTGGGGTATCTGCATCTGAACCAGTCGCTTTCGACCCTCTCCGGCGGCGAGCTGCAACGCATCAAGTTGGCCTCCTACCTGCGCGATGCGGGCAAGATATTCATCATGGACGAACCATCAGACGGTCTCCATGCGGGCGACATCAAACGCATTTTGGCTCTCTTCGACACGATGGTGGAGGCTGGAAACACCATCTTCCTCATCGAGCACAATATTGAAATGCTGAAATCATGCGACTGGCTCATTGAGCTCGGTCCCGGCGGCGGCGCGATGGGGGGCGACATTATCTTCGAGGGAACGCCCAAGGCGATGGCGGAGGATAAGGGCTCTGTTACGGGGCCATATCTGAGATAGCTCCTTTCATGAACTTGAACTCAGAAAGAATAATTATCCAGAAACAGATCAATTGTCAGATTCATAATACTCATATTCCGAGATGTACTTCGTCGTAATGCTTAGTGTCTGATCCGAATTCCAGATGTACATAACACTTTCTATCGTATTATCGAAACTATCGTAGAGTAAATCCCATTCAGACTCCAACTTACCGTCTTTGTCGTAACTCCTAGTGCGAGCCAACCTATCCTTCTCATCGTATTCATAAATCGTTTTTCCGGATAGTTCTCCGTTATAATAACGCAAAGCCTTCACTCTTTTTGATCTGTCGTCATAGAAATACAAATTCCTGCTTTCTCCCATTAAAGTGAAACCCTGTTCCGTCAGATTCCCATCTTTATCATATTTGCACCATTTAACATTTACGGTGTCTCCATCCACAATTTCAGCCGTTGCGATGCAATTGCCTGCGGAATCATAGGAAAACGGATGTGTCATAATCGTATAGCCAAGATCTTCGTCATCAATGGTTGGCACATATTCATTTCGAACACAACGGCCATATTCGTCGTAATAATACCGTAGCGACGGTTTGGGTATTCCGTTCGACGGAGTGTAAACATTATAAAGGAAATGTCCAAGACTGTCGTAAACAGCCTCTTGGCGAAATTTGCCATCAGTAGTGTATCTGGACGTAAAGCGCCCCAACGAATCGTATGAGTAACGCTCGATGAGCGTGTCCCCATCCCAATCAAAACTTTCTCCTATAGTCATAGACTCCATCAACTGTCCCTTTCTGTTAAAAGTGAGGAAAGTTTCGGTAGAATAGTGCACAGTCCTATCCTTCGTAATGACAAGCTCCGAATAGGCGATGGATTTCACTGGTCCGTGCAATCCCCTCTCCGACAAGGATTTTGGAAAGTGTGCAACACCATATATGTTGATTTGGGCTGAAATCCGTCCCACCAGACACAACGACAAAAGAAGCAAAAAAGTGACAATCTTCTTGCAAGTATTATGTTGTATGACAACGCGGCGAGACATGATAATTAGATGAATAAATCTGAACGCAAAAATACAAAAAAACTGCAACTGCTTGGATTACCTGCATTCCAAAATAATGCGTATTTTTGTAACAAAAATCAGTTTAAAGGCTTTACAATTAAAAGACTATACAATTATGAAAAAGATAATGATTATTGACGGCAGTCCACGAAAGAATATGAATACGGCCGCTATGATAGAGGCTTTCGCTAACGGTGCGAAAAGCGTGAATGAAGACATCGAAGTGAAGACCGTTCGTGTCTATGAAATGAACTGCAAGGGCTGCGTCTCATGTTTGGCTTGCAAGTTGAAGAATAGCAAGTATCTTGATGTCTGTGCTAGAAAAGATGGATTTACAGAAGCTTTGCATGAAACGGCCTACGCTGACGGCATCGTGTTTGCCTCGCCCATGTATTTCTTCCAGATTACGGCACAGCTCAGGGCTTTCATCGAACGTCTGTTCTTCCCTTGGCTGTCCTACAACGACTACAGCAGCCATCCTCCGAAGGGTCGCATACCGACGGCATTTATCTACACGATGAATGCTCCGACAGAAATGCTTCACGTTCAGGAGAACAACATGAACGAGAACGAAATGATTATCGGCAATGCCTTGGAGAAGCCTGAGCGCATCCTTGCCGTGAACACCCTTCAGGTGAAGAACTATGACCGCTACGATATGCAGGGCTTCAATCTTGCCGCAAAGCAGCAGTGGCACGAAGAGCATTGGCAGGAGGAACTTCAGAATGCCTTCAATGCTGGAAAAAGGATGGCGGAGAAGATTAAATAGACGGATAAATCGGAATTTATGGAAATAAAAAATAGACCCGACCCCAACAAGGTGTTTCCTAACCCGAACCTCCCAAGACTCTGCTTCATCAAGAATGTGGTGAAGAATCCTCGTATCATCATCGGGGACTACACTTATTACGACGACGTGGACGGCGCAGACCAGTTTGAAAAGCACGTCACGCACTTTTACGATTTTATCGGTGACAAACTAATCATTGGGAAGTTCTGCGCCATTGCCAAGGGTATAGAGTTCGTGATGAATGGCGCCAACCACAGGATGGACTGTGTGACGACATATCCATTTTATATCATGGGCGGCGACTGGGGGAGTGCCATTGCGCCAGTCAAAAATGAGTTGCCGCTAAAAGGTGATACTGTTGTCGGCAATGATGTTTGGATAGGTCAGAACGTAACCGTGATGCCAGGAGTCCATATTGGTGACGGAGCTATCATCGGGACAAACTCGATAGTGGCAAAGGATATTCCACCTTATGCTATTGCTGTTGGAAATCCCTGTCGAGTCGTCAGGAAACGCTTCGATGACGAATTGATAGAGATGTTGCTTGAATTCAGATGGTGGGACAAAAGCATCGAGGAAATAGAAAGCCTCATGCCGATATTATCTTGTAGCGACTTGGAAAAGGTAAAGGCAGAATTAAAGGCAAGACTGTGATTATTCTGATGTTTCATCCCCTCGGCTGCAAACTCTTCCTGTACTCGCTGGGCGACTGGCCGAGGTGCTTGGTGCAGTAGCGGCTGAAATAGCTCAATGAGGTGAAGTTCATGCGGTCGGCAATCTGCGTGAGTGAGAGCCGTTCGTCGTTGAGATATTTCTTCAGGATGGGCACCGTGTGGCGGTCGATGAAGCTGCTGACGCTCTGGCCGGTGACGCGCTTGACGGTGGCGGAGAGATACTTCGGCGAGACGTGCAGCCGGTCGGCATAGTAGCTCACCTCGCGCTCGGTGCGGCTGATGCCCGTGGAGAGCAGGTCCATCAGCTGTCTGACGATATAGGCCGTGCGATCGGTGTGCGTGTCAGAGGCATCGCGCTGGGCGTGCGGCTCGAAAATGTCGTACATCATTGTGAGGCAGAGGCTCCCCATCATCTCGCGGTAGAAAAGCAAGTGGCGGTCGTCGAGGCGGTCGCGCAGGCGGTGGAGGTCCTCCAGCAGGATTTCCGCCTGACGGTCATCGACCTTGATGACGGGGTTCTGGTTAAGGCTGATGCTGCCCCCGATGCTGTAGTTGTTCGACGGCAGCAGTCCGCCAAGGTACTTGTTGTCGGCGGCGAACCACTCGACTTGCATCCCCGGAGCGGCGGCAAGGTTCTTCGCCCGCGTGGGGTTCGGCATCACCACAAGGTCGTTTTTCCCGATGTGGTAGCATTTTTCGTTGAACACAAAACTGCCTTCGCCCGCTGTGCCCAGCAGGTGCATGCAGGTGTGGCTCAGTTCCGGCGCGTTCATCGCGAAGAAATCGGTGGAATAGAGGAAGTCGGGTTTCATGGCGCGAAAGTACAATTTTTTTTCTGCAATTTGTGAAAGTTTTGATGTTTTTTGTGAAACTTTCATAATAAGAAACACTGTATTTTTGCCTCGTCAAATTGGCAGTGGCTATAAGGATATTATAAAATAAAGAAAACCAATACGTTATGCAAGAATTTATCGTTGACCCGAGACAAAGCACGCCCGAGGAATTGGCGGAAGGGATGCGTCAGGCGCAGACCTTGTTCAAACTCAACCACACGATGCCCTATACCGACGAGTACAACGCCCTCGCCGAAGAGCTGTTCGGCCATGATGTGTTTGCCGACGGCGGCTTCGTGATGCCCGGACTCACGGGGGTCTGTTTCGACCATGTGAAGTTAGGCCGCGGCGTGAAAATCATGAACAACTGCCTGATGATGGCCCGCGGCGGCATCACCATCGATGACAACGCGATGGTCGCCGCCAACGCGCAGCTCATCAGCAACAACCACGACCTCCACGACCGGATGCTGCTCACCTGCAAGCCTGTCCACATTGGCAAGGATGTCTGGATCGGGGCAGGCGCCACCATCCTGCCCGGCGTGACCGTCGGCGACAACGCCGTGGTGGCCGCCGGCGCTGTAGTGACCAAAGACGTGGCCCCGAACACCATTGTGGGAGGGAATCCGGCGAAGCTGATAAAAATAGTTGAGAGTTAAAAGTTGAGAGTTAAAAGTTATGGAAAATATCAAATTATCAAACGGAGTTGAAATGCCCCAAGTGGGCTATGGTGTTTATCAGGTAACACCTGACGAATGTGAACGTTGCGTGAGCGATGCACTGAATGTCGGATACCGCATGATCGATACCGCGCAGGCTTACGCCAACGAGGAAGGCGTGGGTAACGCAGTGAAAAAAAGCGGCATCGCCCGCGACGAGGTTTTCATCGTGTCGAAAATCTGGATATCGAATTATGGCTACGAGAAGGCGAAAGCCAGCATCGACGAGAGTTTGCGCAAACTGCAGATGGAGTATATCGACCTGATGCTGTTGCACCAGCCCTTCTGCGACCGCTACGGTGCCTACCGCGCATTGGAAGAGGTCTACCGTGAGGGCAAACTGCGCGCCATCGGCGTGAGCAACTTCTATCCCGACCACCTCATCGACTTGGCGTCGAATGTGGATGTGAAGCCGATGGTGAACCAAGTGGAAACGCACGTATTTGACCAGCAGGTGGAGGGCCAAAAATATATGGACGAACTTGACTGCCGAATTATGTCGTGGGGACCTTTGGCCGAAGGCCGCAACGGTTTCTTCACCAACGAGTTGCTTGGCGAAATTGGCAAGAAGTACGGGAAGAGCATTCCGCAGGTGGCTTTGCGCTGGCTGTTGCAACGTGGGGTGATCATCATTCCCAAATCGACACACAAAGAACGCATGGCCGAGAACCTCAACATCTTCGATTTCGAGCTCACCGCCGACGATATGGCACGTATCCAAACACTTGACACGGGCAAGAGCCTCTTCTTCGACCACCACGACGCCGAGGTGACCAAGATGTTTATGGGATGGCGTGGGTTGGTATAAATAGATTGCAAAATTGTAAAACCAAGAAACTATGATTTTCGACAGAAACGAACAGAAACAAGTGGTGGCACTCTTGGGTGCCGGAAGTATGGGAACCGCCATCGTGCGCCGTATCGGGGCGGGCAAGAAAATCCTGTTAGGCGACATCAGCGAGGAAACGCTGAAACGAGTCGGCGAGGATTTCAGCCGCTGCGGATACGATGTGGAGACGTTAGTAGTAAACGCTTTGCAGAAGGAAAGCATCAAGGCTTTTGCCCGGAAGGCAGCCGAACTGGGTCCCGTGATGTATTTCATCGACACAGCCGGCGCATCGCCCAACCAAGCCAGTCCGGAGCACATCGTCAACCTCGACATGGTGGGCACCGGCTACGCCGTGGATGCCTTCGGCGAAGTGATGGCCGAGGGCGGCGCAGGACTCCTCATCAGCAGTCAGGCGGCCTATATGTACCCGATTCCCAATGACATAGAGTTGCAATTGGTGAACACCCCAACAGAAGAGTTAAAAAACGTGAAATTCATCCAGGAGGTGGCCATGCAGAACAGCGGTCTCGCCTATATGATTGCCAAGCGGATGAACCACCTGCAAGCACAGCGGGCGGCGGCCACTACTTGGCGCAAACGTCGTGCCCGCATCAATTCCATCTCGCCGGGCGTCATCGTCACCCCGTTGGCCTACGATGAATTCCGGGCCAGCGGAGAAGGCTATCAGGCGATGATTGACGCTTCCGCCGCCCAGCGCACAGGTACCAGCGACGAGGTCGCCGAGGCCGCCGCTTTCCTGTTGGGCGAGCACGCCAAGTTCATCACCGGCACCGACCTGCTGATCGACGGCGGCGTGATCGCGAGCATCCGTACAGGCGAATTCAAACTTTGGCAATAAAAAAAATAGGTTATGAAAATCAAAAACATCCTCATCGCAGTCCTCGCTGTGGTTTTCGCCACGGGCTGCAACGGACAAAACAAAAACAATGCCGAGACGCGCCACGACACGTCTCTAAACGAACAAACATCAAACACCGGAAATATGAAAAAATCCATCGTCATTTTCTTCTCCCACGCGGGGGACAACTATTCCGTCGGCATCATCGACACGGGCAACACCAAGATCGTGGCCGACTACATTAGTGAAATCACAGGCGCCGACCAGTTCGAGATCGTCACCCATAAGTACGACGGCATGGCCTATATGCCGCTCATCGAGCTGGCTAAGAAAGAGGCCGCCGCAGGCGAGCTGCCGCCATACGAGGGCACCGCTCCTAACCTCAGCGGCTACGACACCGTCTTCATCGGCGGTCCTGTGTGGTGGGGCACCTACCCGCAGGTGATGTTCACCCTCTTCAAAGACATCAACCTCGACGGCAAGACCGTCATTCCCTTCACCACCCACGAAGGCAGCGGCCTGGCCAACTGCGTAGGCGACGTGAAGAAGGCGTTTCCTAAAGCCAATGTCCAGAAAGGCTTCAGCATTTACGGACACGAGGTTCGCACTGGCAAGGCGAAGTTAGAAAAGTGGCTGAAGAGTCTGTAATTCTGCCTTAGGATTTTAAACCAAACGGAGCGGCAAATCTTGTTGCTCAGTTTGTTTTTTTTTGCGTTATCTTTGCAACAAATAGAAATCAACTATGAAAGCACTCCTTATCAACGGCAGTCCCAACGCGAAGGGCTGCACCTTCACTGCCCTGAGCATCGTGGCGGAAGAGTTACAGAAAAACGGCGTGGAAGCCGAAATCATCCATGTGGGTCACAAGGACATCCACGGCTGCATTGCCTGTGGAAAATGCTATGAAACAGGCAAATGCGTCTTCAATGACATCGTAAACGAAATAGCTCCGAAATTCGAGCAAGCCGACGCGCTGGTCATCGGTTCGCCGGTCTATTACGCGGGCATTGCCGGCACGATGAAATCCTTTCTCGACCGCCTCTTCTTCAGCACGCACTTCCGGAAGTGCATGAAAGTGGGCGCCGCCCTCTGTTCGGCCCGACGCGCCGGCACCACTGCCACCTTCGACCAGCTGAACAAGTACTTCACCATCAGCGAGATGCCTATCGCAAGCACCCGCTACTGGAACATGGTACACGGTCACTGTGCCGAGGACGTGATGCAGGATGAGGAGGGCGTGCAGTGTATGCGTATTCTCGGCCGCAACATCGCCTTCCTCGTCAAGGCCATCGCTGCGGAGAAGGAGCGCAGCGGTCTGCCCGAGGCAGAAGAAGCGGTATTCACGAATTTTATCCGGTAAAATGACAAACGACTGACCTCCAATCGCTCATCAGCGGGCACTTCGTTGACAATCCCGCCTCAGGTCGGGTGATGGAGAAATGCGGGTTCCAATCCACAGGGGAAACCTGCATCGACGAGACCCAGTATCAAGGCAAAAGACCCATCAGGGTACTGAGGTTGGAGCTGAAATGACAATGTCGGACTGTGTTATAGCATATATTCACCACAGTTGACAATAATGCGAATTAAATAATGAATTGTAAATAAAAATCGTCAGGGCGGTGACTTTTGGGCACAGCGTGTAGGAAAGACAGTGCTGGTGCATTAAATACTGTGTAAATATTTGAGAAATTTTCTCAAATATGCGCATTGTATTGATTTTTTCGTATATTTGCATCTCAGGATATAGAATCTTCAATTTAACATAAATAGTTATGCTACACGAATTTACAGTAGAAAACCATCGCTCGTTTTACGACAGAAGAACGCTTGACCTGCAATCCCGAAAGTTGAGCGAAGAGGCCAAAGACAATGTAGCCCAGGAGTTGTCGTACGATATTTTGAAGACCCTTGCCATTTACGGGGCCAACTCCAGCGGCAAGTCGAATTTGGTTGATGCCCTGCAAGTCATGATACTCTGCGTGCTTTCTTCTGTAAAGTTGAATCCCAACGACACGCTCCCATGTACCCCGTTCCTGCTTTTGAAAAACAACACCAAACCCACACTGTTTGAGGTTGTGTTTTTGAAAGATGGTTTTTGCTATCGGTATGGTTTTTCATACACACGGGCAGAAATTGTTGAAGAATGGCTGTTCCGCAAGACCACGAAACGTTCGAAGGAGCAGGTGCTTTTCATCCGGAACAGCGACGGCATTGCCTTTGAGGATGATAAATTTCCTGACGGGGTCGGTTTAGAGTCCAAGCTGAACGGAAATCGCCTGTTTCTCTCGCTTTGCGCACAATTGGGTGGCGATATTTCCAGTCGTGTGATTTCATGGTTTGAGAAAGATTTCCACGTGGTTTCTGGCTTGAACAATCAGGAATACAGGTTGTTTTCCCAGATGCAATTCCATCAGCACAAGGAAACCAGCCAAAAGGCATTGGACTTCTTCAAAACCCTTCAATTAGGTTTTGAAGAGATTTCAACCCATGAAGAGGAAATCTCCATTCCTGACGACATGCCGAAGGAACTTCTTCCACTTCTGGCCAAGGAGGTAGCGGGCAAAAAGCGGATAGCGATGGAATCCATCCACCATTTGTACGACAAGAGCGGCACGGTCTGCGGTTCGGTCCATTTTCCGTTTGACGAAAACGAGTCGTCGGGAACCCGCAAGCTGTTTGACATGTCGGGGCCGATTTTCGACACGTTGGAAAAAGGGACTGTACTCGTGGTGGACGAGTTGGATGCCAAAATGCACCCGCTGATTTCACAGCAAATCATCCGTTTGTTCAACAATCCGGCCACCAATCCCCACAACGCGCAGCTGATTTTCACCACGCACGACACGCACCTGTTGTCCACCAAGATGCTCCGTCGCGACCAGATTTGGTTCACGGAGAAGAACCGGTCGGAGCAGACAGACCTGTACTGTCTGACGGACATTGTGCTGCCCGACGGCACAAAGCCCCGCAACGACGCCAACTACGAGAAGAATTACATTGCAGGGAGATACGGGGCGGTGGCAGGAGTGGAAACAGTTCATCGAAAATGTTAAGGAGATAAAGACGGAATGGTCTTTTCTTGTAAAGCCAGAGAAAATCTTTTCGAAAGCCCCTGAATATGAGGCTTTTGCTTTTATCCTCTAATAATGTTGAAAACTCAGCAGTAAAAACACACGCCATGTTGTGAAAAATTTGTATTTTTGCACAAATCGTTCAAGATTATTTTTATCAAAACAATTATATGCAATGATGTTATCAGAGAAACTCAAAGAGCAACGGAAGCAATGCAATCTGCCACAGCGCAAGGTTGCAGCAGCTCTCGACATTGATACCGCTACCTATTGCAAAATAGAAAACGGCAACTACTTGCCAAAGCGTGGACTAGTAATTGAACTCGCCAGCATTCTGAATACTAACGAAAAAGAGTTGCTTACCCTTTGGTTAGCTGACCAAATAAAAGAAATAACTGAACCCGAAAAAGATATTGCTGATGAGGCAATGAAAATAGTTAAAATGAGATAAAGATGGTATTAAAATCAACAGCAATTAACAATCGTCGTTATCTTGGCAACAAATACAAACTACTCCCTTTTATTAAAAGAGTGGTGAACGAAAATTGCCATGATATAAACACATTTGCCGACTTATTTGCTGGCACAGGAGCGGTTTCGTCTGCATTTACTGATAAAACCATAATAACAAACGATATTTTATATAGTAATTACATTTGTAATTTAGCATGGTTTAGCTCGCAGAAATTTGATGTAGAAAAGATTAAATCTATTATCGCTGCTTATAATATAATTCAAACAACCGAATTGAATTATATGTCGGAAAATTTTGCCAATACTTTTTTTAGTGCTGAAGATTGCTCTAAGATAGGAGTTGTTAGAGAAAATATTGAGCAACAATATAAAGCAGGGAAAATTAATGAACGAGAGAGAGCATTGCTGATAACATCGCTTCTTTATGCTATGGATAAAATTGCCAACACTTGTGGGCATTACGACGCATATCGCCAAGGAGTAAAATTCGATAAACATATTGAACTTTACTATCCAAATGCTTCTAATGACAATGGAGCTGAAAATTTCTGTTTTAATGAAGACATAAACACTGTGGCAAAAAAAGTAGAAGCAGATATTGTGTATTTAGATCCACCATACAATTCCAGACAATATTGTGATGCATATCATCTTTTGGAAAATGTGGCAAGATGGGAGAAACCTGCCGTAGAAGGGATCGCTCGAAAAATGGAACGTAAAAGTCTAAAAAGCAGATATTGCACAAAAGCAGCAGCAGAATCGTTTGAGGATTTGGTAAACAATTTAAATTGTAGGTATATCCTATTATCATACAATAATATGAATAAAAAAGGAAATGACCGTTCAAATGCTAAAATCAGTGATGATGACATTCTTAGAATTCTAAATGCGAAAGGGCGAGTACAGGTCTTTTCAGAAGGTTATAAAGCATTTACTACTGGGAAATCAGATATACAAGATAATGAAGAACGACTTTTTTTATGTATATGTCACGAATAATAAGTAACCACATACAATCACCACTAAATTACACGGGGGGAAAATATAAATTACTTCCTCAAATTCTTCCTTTATTTCCTCATGATATAAATTCATTTGTTGATGTGTTTTGCGGTGGTGGAAATGTTGGTGTTAACATTAATTGCCAGCAGGTTATTTTTAATGATATAGATAAAAATGTTGTAGGGCTTTTAAAGTTATTCAAGAATGTTCCTATCAATAAGTTGATTTGTGATATTATGAACATCATAAACGAGTATGGTTTATCTCTGGTTTTTGAGCATGGATATGAATATTACAATTGCAATAGCTCGGCAGGTTTAGGGAATTACAACAAACAATATTTTTTAAAATTACGTGAATATTTCAATGCATTAAAAAGGAAAGATAAAAAGTATTATACTTACCTGTATGTACTTATTATTTATGCTTTTAACAACCAAATAAGATTTAATTCGAAAGGTGAATATAACTTACCTGTAGGCAAACGTGATTTCAATGGTGACATGCAAACGAAATTAAAAAAATTTGTTGCGAGACTACAAGAAAAAGAATGTTCATTTACAAGTCGTGATTTTAGATATTTTTCTTCGCAAAGACTAACGCCTCAAGATTTTTTATATGCAGATCCGCCATATTTAATAACATGTGCAACATATAACGAAAAAGAAGGTTGGAATACACAAAAAGAAAAATGTTTGTACAAATATTTGGATTCGTTAAACGAACATCATATACGTTTTGCTCTTTCTAATGTGTTATCAAGTAAAGGCAAAACAAACGAAATTCTTAAAGCATGGTTAAACGAACATGTAGGGGATTATATTTGTCATCATCTTGACTATAATTATTCAAATTCAAATTATCATACAATTGACCGCAGCACAGGCAGCGATGAGGTTTTAATTACAAATTACTAATATTATGGTACAATTAGAAGATATAGTTTATAAAAGTTATTGCTGGTGTTTTGGAACGACAAGTTTTAGAACTAAAAATTTTAATCGCAAAATAGAAGAACAATTATTGTTACTGAAAACCTTTTTTGACTTGCCTCTGCATAAAAATCAAACTTGGGAAAACAATAATGAGTTACAAGAACAATATTACTTGTATATGCAAGAGAAAGGGTTTGTTTCTGGCGACGCACAAAGAAAAGACAAAGATGCAAGACAAAAGACTTCTGGTCTTGTTGATTTAGGTTTAATAGATGGTAATAGACAATTAACAAATGCAGGGGAAGTCCTTCTAAGTATAAGTCAATCTGACGATTTTGCATCGGATAATTTTCTCAAAATTCCTAAAGATAGTTTTATCTATCTAAAACAAATTCTAAAAACATCCATTTCAGTTGAGACTGACACGATTAGACCTTTAATTGTTTTGTTGTATTTGCTTTCAGAACTTGAATACTTAACAGTTGATGAGTTTACTTTTCTGCTCCCTTTGTGCACAAATGAAACTAATACTGAATATATAAAGAATGAAATACTGCTTATAAGGGAAGGTAAGCAATCAATAGATAGTGTTATAATATCAACGCTTCTTGCAAAAGATAATTATCAAAAAGCATTGCAGTACCTACTTGAAAACGAAGTAAACGATAATGTAATATGTACTATTGGAATAAACAGAAAAAGTCGCCAATATGATATGGCATACGCAGATTTGTATAAAAAACTACATTTAGTATTCTCTGAAAATCAAACAAATAATATTGCAGAATTACTTAAGGCAATCAAAAAAGTTAATATCGATAAATGGTGGCGTCAATATTTGTTTGACACCTCGAATGAGAAAGCAATAAAAAACAATCCTGAAGAACATATTAATGCAAATGTATTTCAGAATTGCACAAATGAAGAAGATTTTAAGACAGCATTCTTTAAAATCATGCACCTATTCAAAGCGAAAGCAACTCTATCTGATTATTTTGATCTCAATAGAAGATATATAAAAACAACCGATATTATACTTTTCGAAGATGGCCAAATAAAACTTGATATTGTTCCAAAACAATTTTTTAATTCGGCGATAAATCAGTTATACCAAGATGCTTTTACTCGTTGTTCGTTACTGCATACCAATTGCGACTTAATTGATATCTCGCCATCACTTGTTTACAATGAGCAACAAATAATATCAAACCTGAATTCTGATTTAGGAGAATCCATATCTACTATTGAAGAAGCGTATTCTATTGTAGGCAAAAAGCGTTATGAGCGATTTGGTAAACTAATCGAGAGTAAATTCACTGATGAAAATCTGTTGACTTTATTAGATAAATTCGATAGTCGAGATGATGACTTTATTAACAATATGGTCACAGACAATGCCGACATACCAACTATTTTTGAATATGTATTAGGCATTATTTGGTACAAAGCAAGCAATAAACAAGGTAAAATTCTTGATTATCTTAAACTTTCGTTAGATGCTGATTTGCTACCTGTCACTCATGCTGCAGGTGGCGAAGCCGATATTGTATATGAATATAGCGAAACAGATTCATATCCTGAACATACCTTATTGTTGGAAGCCACTCTTGCCGATAGCACAAATCAACGAAGAATGGAAATGGAGCCAGTTTCAAGACACTTGGGAAATCATCTATTAGCGACACGGAACCTAAAGTCTTATTGCGTTTTTGCAACAAACAATCTGAACATCAACGTTATTTCAGATTTTAGAGGTCGCAAAAATTTAATTTACTGCAATACTCAAAATCCAGACGACTATGTTGAGGGTATGAAAATAGTACCATTAGAAACAGCAGATTTGAGAAGTATCATCAAACAAGGGAAAAAATATCCTGAGCTTTATAGAAGATTTGAAACAGCATTTTGTTCAACTGAAGTGCATCCTAAAACTTGGTACGATAATTTTGTAAAGATTAATTAGTATGGATGTTTTTAGCGACTTTAAACTAACTTGTGGTGATACCATGCAACTTCTGTCACAAATGCAAGAACAAGTTGATATGATATTTGCTGACCCACCATATTTTATCTCAGGCGGAGGAAAAACGATTCGTGGTAATAGAGTTATAGTTGCAAATTTTGGTGAATGGGATAAAATCAGACCCGACAAAGAAAAAGATGAATTCAACTATAAATGGCTTTCGTTATGTCGTGAGAGATTGAAGAATAACGGTACAATATGGGTATCTGGAACATTTCACAACATTTACTCGGTTGCACGATGTATGTCCGATTTAGGTTACAAAATTTTGAATGTCATAACTTGGCAGAAAACCGACCCACCACCTTCACTAACAGGAACGCGCTTTAATTTTTCGTCAGAATATATAATTTGGGCTGCAAAATCTGCAAAAAGCAAGTATTATCTAAATTTTGATTTAATGACTCAACTAAATGGAGGAAAACAAATGCCAGATGTTTGGAAATTGCCTTCGGTTGGGCTTTGGGAAAAACGCCTTGGTAAGCACCCAACTCAAAAGCCGTTACGTCTCTTGTATCGGATTATTCTTGCAAGTACTCGACAAGGCGACACCATTCTTGACCCCTTTGCTGGTAGTTGTACGACTGGAATTGCAGCCAACTTGCTTGGAAGAAAATTCATCGGTATTGACCAAAGTCAGGAGTTTTTGGATTACGGAATACGTCGTCGAAAAGAGACTGACGACCCAATTGTTGCACAAAAGATTTTCCGCAAAATGTCGGAAAATCCCGATGAAGTCATGGTTATCGTCAATCACACCCGAAAGGATTTGCAACAACTTATGATCGAGAAAGGCATTTGCTATCTTCGTGCAGGCGACTCAAAAGGGTCGTTGCTCGTATCGCCAGGATTTGAACGTATGCAATATGTTCTTCTACATACAGGTGGTGAAGATTGCCATTTGTTTCGTTTGAAAACCAAAGGTCATTTCCAAATCTGGACAAAAGAAACGCTTGAAGAGTATGGCTTTCACCCCGAACACGCGCCATATTACGTGGTATTGCATTTTGACAACTCTAAAGAGATAGAAATGCCCAAACAACCCAATTTGAAACAAAAAATCAATACATATCGAGCAAAAATTCGCCCATTGAGTGATTTTTTCGGATTAAACTAATATGCTTATGTACACCATCGCCGTTAACATATACAAGTGCGACCAATTCAAATGGCAAGAACAAGTCTTGCTTGATGCCTCGACTAAAGTCGAAGCCAAGCAAAAAGCCATGCTAATACCAAACTCATCACGCTGGGCAATGGACATAACACCACGCCCCGATTTACGTACAATAAAAAAATGTAGCAGTTAACCATTTTTCATCCGCAAATCAATTTCTTTACATGCTGTTGTGTTCATCAAATGATAAACGTACTGAGAACCTCGGTTCAGGCTTTCCCATGATACTCAATGCTTGGAAACAGGCCGGTTGGGGCGAACCGGAACTGAAAAACCGTCTGGAAGTGGATGAGGTCGCATTGGTGCTCCCAATCCATCGGTTTGAGGGCACTGCCCCCAAAAGTACCCCAAAAGTACCAATGGGTAATTGACAACAAGAAAAATCAATAAAATACCAACCAATATGAAGAAAGTCATCGTTATCTCAACCAGTCTCCGCCCCGGCTCGAACAGCCACGCGATGGCAGAGCAGTTTGCCAAGGGCGCGGAAGCCGCCGGGCATCAAGTGGAGTTTGTCTCGCTCAGAGGCAAGGAAATCAAGTTCTGCATCGGCTGCCTGTCGTGCCAGAAGACGGGCGCATGCGTCATCAAGGACGACGTGCCGGCCATCATGGAGAGTGTCTTGAACGCCGATGTGGTCTGCTGGGCCACGCCGATCTACTACTACGAGATGAGCGGCCAGATGAAGACCCTCATCGACCGTATGAACGCGATGTACCCCAAGAATTACAAGTTCCGCGACGTCTATCTGCTGACCACTGCGGCCGAGAACGAGGATTTCGTGCCGAAGCGTGCCGAGGGCGGTCTCACCGGCTGGATCGACTGCTACGGCAAGTCCGCCCTCAAGGGCCACATCTTCTGCGGCGGCGTGGGCGGTCCGAACGAGATTGCCGGCAACGCCAAACTACAGGAGGCATTTGAGATGGGGAAGAACGTTTGATTTCCCCAAAAACGTATTTTTGCACTCATTCTGTGAACTAAAAAGATACAATATGGATAAAAACAATAAAATCATTCTCTTAACCGGGGCGAGCAGTGGTATCGGATACGACACGGCCGTGGCCCTGGCAAAACAGGGCCACAAGGTGTATGCCGCCGCCCGCCGAGTGGAACGTATGGAACCGCTCTGCGAGTGGGGTATTGTGCCGCTCCAGATGGATGTCACCGATGAGGAGTCGATGCGGCAAGGGGTGCAGACCCTGCTCGACCGCGAGGGGCGTATCGATGTGCTCATCAACAATGCAGGCTACGGCTTCTTCGGGGCGGTGGAGAACGTGCCGATGGACGATGCCCGCAACCAGCTCGAGGTCAACATCTTCGGCTTGGCACGGCTCTGCCAGTTGGTGCTGCCAGCCATGCGTAAGCAACACAGCGGCCGCATCATCAACATCGCGTCGGTGGCGGGCAAATCGGTCATCTACTATGGCGGCTGGTACCACGTGTCGAAGTATGCCGTCGAGGCGCTGAGCGACGCACTCCGCATCGAGATGCAGCCGTTCGGCATCGACGTGGTCATC
>CACYHL010000025.1 GCA_902774205.1 uncultured Bacteroidota bacterium
AGTCGCAGTGGAATCTTTCGTAAAAATAGCGCGCCTTTTGCAGCGCGTTGCCTTCAAAGGTGCCGGTCGTCTCGGGTATCTCGTCATAAAAGTTAAAATCCGCCAACCCCGACACGACAATATCCGTACCGGCAATAGCGGAAACTTCAGAAATCTTGTGCTTGTTATGGGTTACAAATACCAGTTTTTGGGATTTGGTCACCATCGGCATCTATTTAAAAGTGAGAAGATTATGCTTCAGCGCCTTTAATTTCAATAGCTTGTTTTCCTCTGTAATAACCACATTCGGGGCAAATTCTGTGTGTCAGAATCGCGGCGCCGCAATGGCTGCATGTGGTCAGCTGCGGAGCTGTGATGAAATCATGAGCTCTTCTCTTGTCTCTTCTCGTTTGAGAATGTCTATGTTTCGGATTTGGCATAACTTTTTATATTTTAAAATGTTACTATATTTTTATTCGTTTGGTATCAAATCTTTTAATGCGCTCCAACGCGGGTCAATGTCATCATCTTTTGCTTTGAGTTCATTTAGTTTTCCCAATATTTCGGGGTTGCAGGTGCTGTTGCCGTTCTCATCGTCAGGGTGAACAATTCGCATTGGCATGGCAAGCAGAATGCTCTCATAGACGAAGTGGAAAATGTCAATCATAGGTTCCTTTTCGCCAATGATCCAGAGGTTGTCATCTTCCTGATTCTCAAAGGCGGCGGGGTTCTCCACCAATTTGACGACGAGGTGCTCCGAAAAATCCATTGGCACGCGTACGTCATCAAGGCAGCGGTCACACGCGGCGACCACGTATCCCTTGAAATCGAACCTTATCTGCACGTTTTTATCCTGAATTTCCATTGTAATCTGCAAATCCAGATCGCCGTCGTGCAACTCCTCCATTTGGGCTATATCAAAGAACGTCTTATCGCATTTTATTGAAACACAATGTGTTCCATTTGCGAGTCCGTTTATCCGCAATAAAAATTCCTCCCTTTTCAGATTCTTTTCCATATTTTTATTTTGGGGTGCAAATATACAACTTTTTTTGTTAGAGAGCAAATGCTGTTTTGATGTTGGTAAAAGCACAAAAAAAGAGGGAACACTCCCTCTTTTTTATGTCGGTATTGTTAAGGATTAAGCTTCGGGAGCCGGTTCAGCGGTGGTCTCAGCTGCTGCCTCGGTGTTTGCTGCTTCAGCCTCAGCTGCAGCTGCCTCAGCGGCCTCCTGAGCTGCTTTAGCCTGCTCAGCTGCTATAGCGGCGAGTTTCTCAGCCACTTTCGCTGCCTTAGCCTCTTTAACCTTGATTTCCTCTTCAAGACGTTTCTTGTTCTCACCGCGTTTCTTGTCAGCGGCTTCGCGCTTGATGTTGTTGAGCTTCGTCTCTTTCTCCTGTTTCCAAGCCTCGAACTTGCGTTCAGCTTCGTTTTCGGAGAACGCGCCTTTAGCGACACCGCCTTTGAGGTGTTTCATAAGATAAACGCCTTCACGTCTCAGAATCGAGCGGACTGTGTCTGATGGGGTAGCGCCGGTCTCAACCCAATACAATGCTCTTTCAAAGTTGAGTTTAACATCTGCAGGATTGGTCAGCGGGTTGTAGGTGCCCAATAATTCAATAAAGCGTCCGTCACGTGGTGCCCGACCATCTGCAATTACAATGTGGTAGAAAGGTTGGTTTTTCTTACCATGTCTTTGTAATCTGATTCTTGTTGCCATACTTTTTTATTTTTATTGGTTTAAAAATTCGGGTGCAAAGATACAATTTTTTTTAATACATGTATTCCCTCATATCCAATCGCATTATCTGGTCTAATTCATGTTCGGTAGTGCTGTCTGATTTAAGGAAGACGGTTGCCGCCACACCGGATTCAGGATTCGGGATGTGGCGCACGTTAAGCACGCCAGAGAACTCTTTCCGGAATTTTTCCTCATTGAATTTCAGCGTCATGTCGTCTGTCGGGCGTTCAAGCACAGAGAAACTGTAGGTCAGATTTTCTTTGCCTTTCCACATCTCCTCTTTTGAGACATGCTTGTTCCTGAAATATGAAAGCACTGGATGACAGCCGCTTATGAAAACCTGTAACTCGTTGAGGCAGAAGCCGGTAAACCGCAATGGGTTTATCTCAATCGGCACAGCTTTTTTGCCGTCATAGCGGAACTCTATGTGCATCGGGAAATTCTTCAAGTGTAAAGTGTTGTTAAGCGTATTGAGAAAATCGGTGAAGGGTTTCTCGTAACTTTCGTATAATCCCAAATTCGTGAGGTAAAGCCTGTCTGACGTGTCGGAGTCGTCAATGAAGCGGTGATGGAAAATGTTGAGTATAGCGGGAATACCGTTTTCGTCAAAATAGGTGTCAACGGCATATTCCTCGCCTTTGATGTACTCTTCAATCAGGAAACGGCTTGTGCCAACCACAAACTCTGGAAAATCGGTGCGCGCGCCCGAAAATTCATCTAAAATGGTTTCCACAGCTTTGTTGTATTCTTCGGCGTTGTGTACCACAAAAACCCCTTTGCTCAAAAAACCAACAGATGGCTTTATGACACAAGGGAATTTTATTTCATTTATATTCTGTTCTTTAAGGTCTTTTGTATTGGATTCTTTGAAGAAGAAATCGGGATAAATGTCGCGACAGATTCTCCTGAAAGCCGATTTGTCCTTTACGATTGATATACTTTTGAGAAAATCCTCGTCTTTTATATTGTCGTAAATCCAGCCAAGTGTGTTTTCCGACACGGTGTATATCTTTCTTATCTTCTTGTATTCTTCACAGAAATCATTATCAGACAGCACAATACCATCTGAAACATATTTTTTTGAAGTTTCGTTTTTGAGTACGGGAAGCCGCTCTTCTTTTATAAGATTGAGCAGCATGTCAGATACAAAAGGCTTTTCTAATATTATCATAATTCAAATTTATTAAAGTATTGTTTACCAGTAAAATGCGTTTTCGTTAAGCCATTTCCCCTGCACTTTGAGGGTTTGCTCTATGATGTCGCGGGCGCAACCGCAACCACCGGGCTTGTCGGATATGTAGTCGGCAATGCTCTTAATCTCCTCCGCCGCATCGGCAGGGCAGCAGCTTATCGCCGCCATCTTCATTATGCGGTAGTCGGGAAGGTCATCGCCCATTACAATAATCTCCTCTTTTTTCAAATTTTTCTTCTCAAGATACTCTTCCAAAACAGCCACTTTGTCGTGGACTTTCAGATATATGTCCATACCCGTGAAGTTCTTGTATCTCAGGCGCATAGACTCTGCGATGCCGCCAGAAATGACCGCAACGTTGTAGCCCTGTTTCAGTGCGTACTGCAAGGCATAACCGTCTTTCACGCCGGTTGCGCGCACCTGCTCGCCGTCAGGAAGAACCCAAATCTTACCGTCTGAGAGAACGCCGTCAAAATCGAAGATGAATGTAGTTATTTTAGATAGTTTCGCTCTGAAATTCCTCATTATTCTACTGTTTTATGAATTTTTTTACAGATGTTCCTGCCTCAGTCTCGCATTTCACGAAATAAATCCCTTTGCTGAGTCCTTGCAGTGATACAGTTTTTTTATTCCCTTTGAGACTCTTCACGAGCTGACCTTCAAGGTTTATAATCTGAATTTCTATGATTTCCGCTTCTGAAGATATTGTTATATAATCAGTTGCAGGATTAGGATAGATTGAAAAGAGTGCCGCTGTGTTTTCTGAGATTCCATCTGTTCCGTTGAAAACGACATCGTTTGCAGGAAGGTTGCCCGCGATAATGTCGGAGATAGTAACTCCTTTTGCATTGAGAACATCGCGTTTGATTATACTGCTATTGTATCTTGAGACAAATGCTATCAGTGAGCAGTTTGTTATTGTGAATGATATGGGGACAGTGTATGTGAATGTGTTAGAATATGTTGTGCCAGCCTGATTGGAGGTGATAATGCCGTTATCGCCCCAAACTCCAGATATGTTGGCTCTCATTACATTATTATGTATGTAGTTTGTGCCGAGAGAGCTTCCCGACTGTCCTGGGGTTGTCTTCAAATTGTCTTCTTTCATATAAAGGGAGAGTCGCAAATCTGCGGCATCCTTCTCTATTGTTCGAAGAATTTCGCCAGAAACCGTAACTGTCAGTTTGCGCGTGTCTTGGTCATAAGTGGCGTCTGAGATGTTCACCGTGACAAATGCGGGCTCCGCGGTAACTTCATCAAGAAGTTCCTGTGTTACATCGAATGCGCTGAAAATAGGTGTTGTCACTCCTTCTTCAAGCACTTTTCTGTCAATCATAGTCCCTGGAGTATATGTGCTTCCACCATTGTTATAAAACGATATCAACGAATTTGACGATGAGTGTGTCAGTCCGTCTGTGCCGTATCCGTTGTGGTGTGCCAACAAACAAACATCATCTCTGTTTTGTACAAGATTTTTTATTTGTTGTATCGCAGACGGGCAATTGCCGCAATGAGCTGTCACAAATTCCTCTAAAAGAATACGGTGTTTCGTGTACTTGTCGTAAACTGCAATCGTCATCTCGGCTTCATTATCCTCTTCCCAATCGTTCTCATTGTCATTGTTTGTAATTACCACTTTCAATCTAAGGTCTTTAACATCTGGTGTCGGAATTGTAACGCTGTGAGTAAAATGCGCGGTGTCGCCTTTCGCAACATTCAATCCAGAAAATGTTTCCGCAGCAACAGCAGGACCGTCGTTCACACTGTAACTGACACTGAAAGAGGTCATTGGGGCTGAACCCAAGTTCATGACAGCACCTGATACAGTAATCGGATGGTTGACAATCTCAAATTTTGGTATATCAAGAGAATATAAACCGATTTCATTCGGACCGACAACCTTTGGCTCCGCAATAGCCATGGCATAATTGTCAGAACAGTTGTTGTGTACAAACGCAATATAAACTTTCTGACCTATATATGAGTCCAAATTGACTATTCTTTGCTTAAAATACACGTTTGCGGCTGTCAGAGTCTCATCATATAAAACATTAGTGAAATCGGCTGTAGAAGTTGAGCCGGTTGAAAGCAGTACCTGATAGTGTTCGGCTGGGTATTGTTGGTTGGCTGTGGCAACATAGTATGACAAGTCGGTGCCGACGGTGGCATTTGTAAGGTCTATTTGCGGTGAAATGAGCCAGTTGTTAGGAGTAAGGACTTTGCTGTAATATGAATAAGAAAGTGCATAGCCATCTTCTGCTGTCCACTTGTAGCCGTCCCCATCGGCATCAATGTTCTGCCAACCGTAAGGTATGCTATTGTTGAACTCGGCGTGCATATACACTTGTGCGCGGAGGACTCCCGCCACACAAACCATTAACATCAATGACAATAATATTTTTTTCATGCTATTAATATTTTAAATGATTTGCAAATATATAATTTTGTTTGAAATATCACGTGTGAAATTTGTAATTTTTATAATGTTGAGGCTCGGCATGCCGAGCCTCAACATTTCATTCCATCACATAAATCCTGGGCACGCGTCGCGAAATTGATGTCAGCAATTCGTATGGGATTTTTCCTATTGCCGCAGCCATGTCAGCAATGCTGTTCTCAATTCCGTAAACGATGACTTCGTCCCCGATTTTTGCGGGAATGCCAGTGAGGTCGATCATGCACATGTCCATGCAAATTTTTCCTAATGTGCGGGCGTATTTGCCGTTCACGTAAACTTGTCCGCGCCCACAGCCGAACTCGCGGAAATAACCGTCAGCGTAGCCAATCGGTATTATTCCCACCTTCAGGTCTTTTTCAGCGGTGGTGCTCCGATTGTAACCGATTGTCTCCCCGCACTTTACGGTCTTTATCTGTGTGATTATGGTTTTCAGTGTCGCCACATTCTGCAAATGTTTCTGGTCTTCTTTAACTCCCGAAAAACCGTACAGACCTATGCCGAGACGCACCATGTCGAATTGTGCTTCTGGGAAACGTGTAATGCCAGCAGAATTTAGTATGTGCCTGAGAATCGGGTAGTTAAAGGCGGCGACAAGCTGGTCGCTCATGCGCTTGAACTTTTCAATCTGTCCCCGCGTGAAGTCGTCTTCGGCAGGGTCCTCCGCCGCTGCAAGGTGCGAGAATATCGAAGCGACCCGCACCCGTCCGTCACTTTTTATTATTTTGACAAGTTTAGGCAGATCCTCTTCGTCAAAACCGAGACGATGCATTCCTGTATCTAATTTTATATGTATCTTAAACTCTTTTATATCAGGATATTGCGATAATGTGTCAAGCAGTTTTTCAAGATAATGGAAATTGAAAATCTCCGGTTCGAGGTTGTGCTGTATCATGAGGTCAAAGCTGTGAGCCTCAGCGCCCAAAACAATAATCGGGGTCTTGATGTTATGCTTGCGAAGGTTCATTCCTTCATCACCGTACGCGACTGACAGATAATCAATATTATGGAACTGAAGTTCGTTAATCAGTTCCGCGTCTCCAAGTCCGTAAGACATCGCCTTAACCATTGCGACAATCTTGCAGCCGGGTTTCAAAAATGAGCGGTAATAGTTGAGATTGCTGACTATCGCCGGCAGGTTGACGTTCAGCACGGTCTGGTGCGTTTTCATCAGCAGTGGCTCTGCAACGCGCTCAAAACGATAGTTGCGCGCCCCCTTTATCAAAATCGCCTCGCGCTGAAAACCTATTTCATGTAAATTTTTCAGCAGTTCTTCTGTCCTCTCAAAAAAATATGACCGTATTTCTGTCTCTTTTTGAAAAATCTCCTGATTTTTGTGGAATCCTTCTCCTACAGCGATGAATTTTGAAATTCCGTTTTCTTTCAGCAAAGTGATGATCTCTTCGTAATTCTCTGATTTTAAAGTACCTGCCTGTTCAAAATCTGAAAGAATAATGCTTTTTTTCGGGAATTGTCTCTGCTGGTTTAGAAAATTCACGGCAATGCGCAGGGAACTGAAATCGAGACTATAGGTGTCGTTGATTATAATTGATTGGTTTACAGCTTCTTGTATTTCCATACGCATATTCATAGCGACAAGATTCGAGAGCTGTTTGTTGATGAACGCGCATGAAAAACCGAGGTGGAGCATCAGTGCCACGCAGTGCATCGCGTTCTCGCACGAGGCAGGGTCGCTGAACGGAATTTCAATAACCTGCCCGTCAATTTCCACCCTTGTGAAGTCGTTGATGACAGTTTTTGCGGTTATCTTGTAGCGGGCGTCAGTGTCGGTTCCCCACGATATTTTCTCTATTCCCGCAAACTCCTTTCTCTCAAGAGCGGCTTTGATTATTTTGTTTTCTGTGCTGTAAATTATTGATTTGCAATGCT
The DNA here is from genome assembly GCA_902774205.1 of uncultured Bacteroidota bacterium. Taxonomy (GTDB): domain Bacteria; phylum Bacteroidota; class Bacteroidia; order Bacteroidales; family WCHB1-69; genus RUG11942. The sequence goes on from CACYHL010000025.1 coordinate 7,258, forward strand.
TAAAAAGCTTAAGCTTCTCATTCAGTTTTTCTTCGTCATTTTTGAAGAATTGTGAATGCGCACTGCCGATATTGGTAAGTATTCCGATAGTTGGGCAGATGACTTTTTCAAGCCGCTCCATCTCGCCGGGCATTGAAATGCCCGCCTCGAAAATGGCGAGATTGTCGCTGCTGTCTGTCTGCCATACCGAAAACGGTACGCCGATTTGTGAGTTGTAGCTGTTGGGATTGCGCACAATGCGGTATTTGTCGGACAACATTGCGGCGAGCCATTCCTTGACTATGGTCTTGCCGTTGCTTCCGGTAATGCCAATCACGGGGAGGGAGAACTGCCGGCGGTGCTCCGCCGCAACCTGCTGCATCGCTTCAACCGCATCGGCGACTTGCAGGAAATTGCAATCTGGGAATTTTTTTCCAAACCCCGAAATATCATCGGTGATGATGAAGTTCCGTACACCTTTTCCCGCCAATTCGCCAATGTATTTGTGACCGTCACTTTTTCGTGTCTTTATAGCGAAAAAGAGAGTCCCATCCGGCGTTGTCAAGCGGCGGCTGTCGAAAAGCAGCTGTCGTATCGGCAAGGCGGCATCTCTTGTAGATGCCGCCTTGTGTACGACAATATCCGTTATTTGTGCGAATGTGAACATTAACTGATTATTTCAGAACGCCCAATTCCTTGCCAACTTTCGTGAATGCGGCAATGCACTTATCGAGGTTCTCAGTCTCGTGCGCAGCCGAAATCTGGACACGGATACGTGCCTGTCCTTTCGGAACGACCGGATAATAGAAACCTGTAACGAAAATGCCTTCGTCTTGCAGTTTAGCAGCCATCTCCTGTGACAGTTTCGCATCGTAAAGCATCACAGCGCAAATTGCTGATTGTGTTGGTTTAATGTCAAAGCCGGCTTTCTGCATTTTCTCAATGAAGTATGCTGTGTTGGCGTGAAGCTTGTCTTGCAGTTCGTTTGTCTCCGACATCATTTCGAGCATTTTGCAGCCCGCCGCCGCAACCATTGGCGGAATTGAGTTAGAGAAAAGGTATGGACGTGAGCGCTGGCGCAGCATGTCGATAATCTCTTTCTTGCCAGTGGTGAAGCCGCCGATTGCACCGCCGAAAGCTTTTCCGAGTGTTCCTGTCAGAATCTCCACTTTGCCGCGGAGGTTGTACTGTTCTGTAACGCCACGACCGGTCTTGCCGACCACGCCCGCTGAATGCGACTCGTCAACCATAACCATCGCATCGTATTTGTTAGCAAGTTCAACAATCTTGTCGAGTGGTGCAACGTTGCCGTCCATTGAGAATACGCCGTCAGTGACGATGAGACGGAAACGCTGTGCTTGTGCCGCTTGAAGCTGCTTTTCAAGGTCAGCCATATCAGCGTTGGCGTAGCGGTAGCGGACAGCCTTGCAGAGACGCACGCCGTCGATGATAGAAGCGTGGTTCAGCGCGTCAGAGATTATCGCGTCCTGATCCGTGAGCAACGGTTCGAAGACACCACCGTTGGCGTCGAAGCAGGCGGCGTACAAAATAGTGTCCTCTGTGCCGAAGAACTCAGCGATTCTTCTCTCCAACTCTTTGTGAAGGTCTGAACAGCCGCAGATGAAACGCACAGAAGCCATTCCGTAACCGTGTGTGTCGAGAGCCTCTTTCGCGGCGGCGATGAGTTTCGGGTTGTTGGCAAGTCCCAAGTAGTTGTTTGCACAGAAATTCAGCGCTTTTGTGCCGTTTTTCAGCGTTATTTCACCACTTTGTGGCGAAACAATGATACGTTCGTTTTTGTAAAGCCCTGCCTCTTTTATATCGGCGATTTCCTTCTGAAGATGTGCTTGAAAATTTTGATACATAATGTTATATTTTATTGATTAGGTTATTTGATTTATGAACGGCAAAGTTACGTCATTTTTTTTGAATTTTTACATCTTCTTTTTATTTTTCGGCAGAAACGGATTTTACTTGAAAATTGATTATTTTTGCGGATTGTTTTCGTCTTCAAAATTTTAATGTTATGAAAAGGAATACAATATTTTTGACAATTTTTATTATGCTGATGACAATGCTGAATCTCAATGCGCAAAAGCCTTATAATCATAGCGTTGGCGGAATCGGCGGAAACTTCTTCGGACTGACATATAAAACATATCTGCTTGATGATCTCGCTTTGGGAACGGATTTTGGTGTGAAACTTGTCTATACGAATGGTGAGGGATTTGGTGGCAGCGACATTATGACTTTGGAAGTGAATCCCAATGTCATGTATGCGAAAAAGACCAAAGATAATCTTCACTGGCTTTTTGGTGGCGGTATCAGTTTGGGCTACAATTTCTTGTCTGAACAATTCCAACCTGTAACTGCCGGCAAATTCGGCTTCAACGCGCTTGCCGGCATTGAATACAAATTCAACATTCCGCTTGTGCTTCAGGCTGACATTCGTCCCGGCTACGGAATGCGCTTCATAGCAAATCAGGACACATGGCATTTTTTCGATTGGGGCGTGTGCGTTTCTGTGCGTTATGTGTTTGATGTCGCGGGAAAATAACCTATTTCAATTCGATAAACCAAAACATTACGATTATTTGAAAACATCTTTATATTATGTCTTTTTAAAATCAATATTATGAAAAGAAATTTTTTAACTGTTTTGTGCACTGTATTGATGGTCGGTGCTGTTTGTAACCTTAATGCCCAGAAATTTTATACCCATAGTGTCGGCGGAATGGTCGGTAACATGTGGGGGGCGTCTTATCAAACTTACCTGCTTGATAATCTTGTGCTTGGCGCGGATTTGGGCGTAAAACTCGTCTATACGGCGGGCAAAGAGATTGCTGGTATTGACCTGATGACACTTGAATTGAACCCGAATCTCATGTATTCGCATAGTTTCACATCAAACATCAACGGACTTTTCGGCGGCGGTGTCAGTCTTGGCTATAATTTCCTCGCTTGGGGTTTCAATAGGATTAATGCTGGGAAATTCGGTATCAACGCGCTTGCCGGTATGGAATATAAATTCGATATTCCGCTTGTGCTTCAGGCAGATATACGTCCCGGTTTTGGAATGCTTTTCGGTGGCGGCACTGGCGCATGGCCTTATTTCGATTGGGCTGCTTGTGTTACCGTGAGATATATTTTGGAATAAATATCAGGAGTTAGATAATAGTGTGATTCCTACAGCGAGAGCAGCAGCTCTTCGCTCAACCCTGTTGCTTTCACAACGTCAGCAATAGGGATTACTATATTCAAAAGGTTTCCGCTTTGTCCATGGCTGGCATGCTCTTCAGCAGGCTCAGCCATTTGCGCATCTTTTCCGTAACATCACTATGTTTCGCGGCAAAGATAATATGAAATTCAATACAAAAGAGTATTATTAAAAAATATTTTTAATTTTATTTTTATAAAAATATATAATATATATTAATTTTTTTATATCTTTGCGGTGTTATTTGTGGTATAACTTTAACATAAAAACTATGAAAATAATCTGTAATTACAAGTATCTCAACTATAATCAATTGATAATATTGTGAAATTATAATTTGTTAAAAAGTATTTGATATGGCAAAGAAATGTTATGAAAGTATTTGGGAAGACGAAGACGTGCAGGAAGCAGTGAGTTTTAATCGCTGGTTAGGATCTGCAGAGGGGGAAATCAAAGGTTTGAAACGAGGGAGAAAAGAGATTTTAGATTCCGTTACAAAAAATCTTTTGGAAAGAGGCTGGTCTATGGCAGACATTATACAAATCAGCGGGCTGACAGAAGAGGACTTTTATGAGTTGAAACCGGAATGATAGTGTAAATTGTAAAATCCCGTTTTTATTTTCAAATTAATGTTATTTTTGCACCACTGTTTGTCTAAACGCAGATGATATGCAAAATGATGTGATTCAGGAAGTTACTTCCAATGAATATAAATATGGGTTCACTTCTGACATCGAAGTTGAGGAGTTTCCCAAAGGTTTGTCGGAAGATGTTGTGCGAATGATTTCGGAGCGGAAGGGGGAGCCGGAGTGGCTTCTCGAGTTCCGCCTTGATGCTTATAGGAAATGGTGTAAGATGAAAGAGCCGAATTGGGGACATCTTCATTATAAAGATATTGATTATCAGGATATTATTTATCTTGCAATTCCTAAAAAGAAGAAAAAGTTAGCCAGCATGGACGAGGTTGACCCCGAAATGGTGGAGACTTTTAACAAATTGGGAATCTCTTTGGAGGAGCAGAAACAGCTTTCGGGAGTCGCCGTTGATGCTGTGATGGATTCTGTTTCTGTGAAGACCACATTTTCGGAAAGTCTTGAGCGACAGGGGATTTTGTTCTGCTCGTTTGGTGAGGCTGTGCGCAAGTATCCCGAATTGGTGAAGAAATATCTCGGCTCCGTAGTTCCCGCTGGCGACAATTTTTTCGCGGCCCTCAACTCAGCGGTTTTCAGCGAGGGCTCTTTTTGTTATGTGCCGAAAGGCGTGAGATGTCCGATAGAGCTGTCAACTTATTTCCGCATAAACGCTGAGAATACTGGACAGTTTGAGCGCACGTTGCTCATTGCTGACGAAGGCGCGTACTTGAGTTACATGGAAGGCTGCACAGCCCCGAAACGTGATGAGAATCAGCTACATGCGGCTATCGTGGAAATTGTGGTGATGAAAGATGCCGAGGTTAAATATTCAACAGTTCAGAATTGGTACCCGGGTGATAAGGATGGCAACGGCGGAATTTATAATCTCGTCACGAAACGCGCACTCTGCAAGGGAGAGAACGCGAAAATCTCGTGGACACAGGTTGAGACTGGCTCGGCGGTGACATGGAAATACCCAAGTTGTGTCCTTCAGGGCGATAACTCTGTCGGAGAATTTTATTCTGTTGCCGTCACTAACAATTACCAACAGGCAGACACCGGAACGAAGATGATACACATTGGGAAAAACACTAAGAGCCTGATTGTGTCGAAGGGAATTTCGGCGGGGCAGAGCCAGAACAGCTACCGTGGATTGGTGAAAGTTACCCGCAACGCTGAAAACGCGCGCAACTTCTCGCAATGCGACTCTCTGCTCATGGGCGACAAATGCGGGGCGCACACTTGGCCTTACGTTGTTTGCGAAAACAAATCGTCGGTTTTGGAACACGAAGCCACAACATCGAAAATATCTGACGACCAGCTTTTCTACTGTCAGCAGCGTGGCATCGACAAGGAACACGCTATCAGCTTGATTGTCAACGGCTACGCAAACGACGTGCTGAAAAAATTGCCGATGGAGTTTGCCGCCGAAGCACAAAAGCTGCTCGCTGTCAGCCTCGAAGGAAGTGTCGGGTGATTTTGACTACTCCTTCTTCGCAATATATATCGCTGTGCAGACGATGAGCACCGGCAGACAAAGTCCCATTGACAGCAGAAGGAGCACTCCTGCGCCGGGGTAGTGCATGATTTTGAACAAAAGTGCCCAATCCATGTTAATGAATGTGTAAGCTCCGAAAATGCAAATAAATTTCTTCATATCTATAATTTTATAAATTTCTCAAAATAATATATTCAGCTGTTTTGATGTCTCCAATTATGGCATCTAATTCTGTCGCGACAGCACAGGCCATCACATGTTCAAAGAGATATTCTTCCCATGTGATTGTTTCTTCATAATAATTTTCGTAATGGCCGTCGGTGTTAAGGAAAGTGAGTTCTTGTCTGACCTTTTCCTGCTTCTCCGCCGGCACCAATTCCAAAATCGCCTTTTTGTATGTGTTTAGTTTCAATTTTAACTCTGTGGCTCGGCAGTTTTGCGAAACTGTCTTGTCAATATCCTCAAGGAAAAACCATGACGGATTAAGGGCATCCTTTTCTACTATTTCCGTTGCGGGAACGTAGGGTACATTATTGGAGGTCGCCACTTCATTCCGCGCATATTGAATGGCTTCCGTCTCCCCGTCAACATACAGAATCATATCAAAACGAAGCTGTTCAATCCATCTCACCATTTCGTATGAAAGTTGTTGCAGGCGTTGCGCGTTAGTGTCAGCCGTTTGTCCGTCAGCGGTGTTGTCAAGTGCGGCATATTCCTGTGCTACAATGGCTTTCGTGTTTTCGTTGCTCCGGTGCATGGCATCTCCACACAGCGCAAAAGAGGCTAATACGTCCCTCGAAACGCTCAGTGACATGCCCAATACAGCCCCCAAACAGAAAAGAATAATGCTGATGGAGAAAAACACAACATGAATTTTAGAATTTGATTCCTGTCCTTCCATAAAATTAAAATTGTTTCTGATTAATGGGAAAATTAAATTTTAACTTGCAAATATATAAAAATTCGAAATATCTTTTTGGGGAATTTTTAGAATGATTTTATGGGTTTAAAGTAAAAAAAAGTATATTTGCTGTCAGAAATTTTAATTTTTTTCATTTTTATGAAACGAGGAAAGCAAACCTGTGAATATCTGAAGTCAGTTAGGCGCAAGGTCGCAATGGAAAACGACATTCCGTTGGTGGAGCGCGAATGCACTCACGAGGGCGATTGTCGTGGCACTTGTCCTTATTGTGAGGCCGAGGTGAGGTATTTGGAAAAAGAGCTGCGAAAACGGAGCCAGCTTGGTAAGGCAGTGACGGTTGCAGGTATCGCCTTGGGAAGTTTGGCTATGACATCTTGCCAGCCGCAAGTAGTTGGTGATGTGGAAAACACTTCACCAACAGATTCCGAAAGAGTTGAGAACGTTGTGACTGACAGCCTGTTGCAAAATCCTGATAAACCGGATAAGGATTCTAATGGGGAAGATTTGTTTATGTATGAGTCTTTTGGTGAGATAATTAAAACGGTTTATCAAGGGTGTGTTGAAACAGTTTCTGAAGATGAATATGCTGATAAAGACACCACATCTGATTTTCCTATCATTCATTGGGAGGATTATGAATCATCGGAAATTGATAATGAAGACACTTTGTGATTCATGACAATCGAAGCTCCTTTTATCGGTGTTTCCCGTCATCGTATTGGAATTGATGGTGATGGAGTGACCACTTTGGCAGCATTTCATGGTTGTCCGTTGCACTGTCATCACTGTCTGAATCCCAAATGCCTTGGCCCTGCGGACGGACTTCCTGTTTTCACGCCAGAGCAGCTGTATGAGAAGACACTTATAGACCAACTTTATTTTCTTGCCACTGGTGGTGGAGTCTGTTTTGGCGGTGGCGAGCCGCTACTGCGCCCCGATTTCATCTGTCGCTTCCGTGAGCTCTGCGGCTCCGCTTGGCAGCTGACAATAGAAACTTCACTCAACGTGCCGTTGGAAAACCTCAAGGCTGTATTGCCAGTCGTGAATGCCTTGATTGTGGATATAAAAGACCTGCATCCCGACATTTATCTTCGGTACACAGGTATGGCAATTGACCAAACTTTGCTGAATCTGAAGCACTTGCTGGAGGTTTTTCCCCGTGATAGTGTAGTGGTGCGTGTGCCGCTGATACCCGGTTTTAACACCACCGAAGATGTTGACTGGAACAAACAGCGCCTCGTTGACGCTGGATTCACTTGTATTGAAACTTTCCGCTACCGGACATTAACAAAGTGAATCTGTTCAGCTAATCAGGGCATATATATATAATATGTATATTGCTTTTACAATCTTCTAATACTTCCTTTGTTTTTCTCTTTTGGCATTGAAAAATTCCCGTTTGGCGTTTGCGGATTCCGAAACATGGTTTTGAATAGAGCAGAAAAAGGGGACTGAAAAGCCGCAAACAGGTGGGTAAGGTGTCTTTTGGTGGAATTTATTGAAAAATTATCTCACTGAAACAGAGCAAGATAGTGAAAAAAGTGCAAAAAAAAACGTATGGGGTGTTGCAGTTAAAGAAAAAGGTGTTATCTTTGCAGCCGCAAATGAGGGAAACGAGGGGCTGAAAAGAGGGGAGGTTTGCGGACGTACATTGAAATAATGGAATGGGATGTAGCAATAGAACTCAAGCAATAGACTTTGAGGCCAAGCGAAGCAGGCCGGGACAGACAAAAAGAAAAAGAGAAATTAATTAGGATGGAGAGTTTGATCCTGGCTCAGGATGAACGCTGGCGGCAGGCTTAATACATGCAAGTCGGACGGTAACGCGCGGGTAGCAATACTTGTGGCGACGAGTGGCGGATGGGTGCGTAACGCGTATGCAACCTGCCCCTTATTGGAGGATAACGTTGTGAAAACGGCGATAATATTCCATGTGCACGCTGGGGGGCATCCTCCGGTGTGTAAAGATTCATTGATAAGGGATGGGCATGCGTATCATTAGGTAGTTGGCGGGGTAACGGCCCACCAAGCCGACGATGATTAGGGGTCCTGAGAGGGCAACCCCCCACACTGGAACTGAGACACGGTCCAGACTCCTACGGGAGGCAGCAGTAGGGAATATTGGGCAATGGAGGCAACTCTGACCCAGCCATGCCGCGTGAAGGAAGACGGCCCTATGGGTTGTAAACTTCTTTTGTTGCAGAGTAAAGGCGGGGACGAGTCCCCGTGTGAGAGTATGCGACGAATAAGCATCGGCTAACTCCGTGCCAGCAGCCGCGGTAATACGGAGGATGCAAGCGTTATCCGGATTTATTGGGTTTAAAGGGTGCGCAGGCGGACCCGTAAGTCATGGGTGAAAACTCGCTGCTTAACAGCGAGCGTGCCTATGATACTGCGGGACTAGTGTGCAAGCGGCGTGACCGGAATGTGGCGTGTAGCGGTGAAATGCTTAGATATGCCACAGAACGCCGATCGTGAAGACAGGTCACGAGCTTGCTACAGACGCTCATGCACGAAAGCGTGGGTATCAAACAGGATTAGATACCCTGGTAGTCCACGCTGTAAACGATGATCACTCGTTGTTGGGGGGCGACCTTCAGCGGCCAAGGGAAACCGATAAGTGATCCACCTGGGGAGTACGATCGCAAGGTTGAAACTCAAAGGAATTGACGGGGGCCCGCACAAGCGGAGGAGCATGTGGTTTAATTCGATGATACGCGAGGAGACTGTGTCGCCTTCGGGGGTTTTGCGAGGTGCTGCATGGTTGTCGTCAGCTCGTGCCGTGAGGTGTTAGGTTAAGTCCTGCAACGAGCGCAACCCTTACACGTAGTTGCCAGCACGCAATGGTGGGGACTCTACGGGAACTGCCCGCGCAAGCGGTGAGGAAGGTGGGGATGACGTCAAATCAGCACGGCCCTTATGTCCGGGGCTACACACGTGCTACAATGGCGCACACAGAGGGCGGCGACCCCGCGAGGGGGAGCAAATCCATGAAAGTGCGTCTCAGTTCGGATTGGGGTCTGTAACCCGACCCTATGAAGTTGGATTCGCTAGTAATCGCGCATCAGCCATGGCGCGGTGAATACGTTCCCGGGCCTTGTACACACCGCCCGTCAAGCCATGGAAGCCTGTGGTACCTGAAGTCCGTGCCCGGAAGGAGCGGCCTAGGGTAAAACCGGTAACTGGGGCTAAGTCGTAACAAGGTAGCCGTACCGGAAGGTGTGGCTGGAATACCTCCTTTCTGGAGCGGCCTGCAAGGGCTGGCTGAAACAAAAGAAGGGTCTGCTGCGTGAGCTCGGAGCTGCGTCCCGTTCGTTATATAGTGCGAAGTCGCGTAGCTCAGTTGGTTAGAGCACTACACTGATAATGTAGGGGTCGGCGGTTCAAGTCCGCCCGGGACTACATTCGGGGGATTAGCTCAGCTGGCTAGAGCATCTGCCTTGCACGCAGAGGGTCAACGGTTCGAATCCGTTATTCTCCACGAGACTCGCGGGGTTAAACCTGCGGGCGACGTTCTTTGACAGTATGGAAGAAACAAGCAAGACACACCGGAAGCGGAACCTGTAAGGGGGAGGCGTCCGGTGGAAGAGAGAAAACAAGCAATCGAGCGAAAGCAACGAGTAAGTTACTAAGAGCGCACGGGGGATGCCTTGGCTCTTGGAGGCGAAGAAGGACGTGACAAGCTGCGAAAAGCCGCGGGGAGGCGCAAATAGCCGTTGATCCGCGGATGTCCGAATGGGGCAACCCGGCACGCCGCGAGGCGTGTCACCCGCGAAGCGGGGGCGAACCCGGTGAACTGAAACATCTCATTAGCCGGAGGAAGAGAAAATAACAATGATTCCCCAAGTAGTGGCGAGCGAACGGGGAGGAGCCCAAACCGGAGGCGTCAAGGCGCTTTCGGGGTTGTAGGACCCGGAGATCTGGCGAAGACACGAAGCGGAACGGTCTGGGAAGGCCGGCCAAAGACGGTGAAAGTCCGGTACGCGCAAGTGTCGGGTCGGTACGGGTATCCTGAGTAGGGCGGGACCGGAGGAATCCTGTCTGAAACAGGCGGCACCATCCGCCAAGGCTAAATACGACCAAGAGACCGATAGAGGACAAGTACCGTGAGGGAAAGGTGAAAAGTACTCCGAACAGGAGGGTGAAACAGAACCTGAAACTGTGCGCTTACAAGCGGTCGGAGCCCCTTCGTGGGGTGACGGCGTGCCTTTTGCATAATGAGCCTACGAGTTGCCGTGTCCGGCGAGGTTAACCGCCTGAGGCGGGTATCCGAAGCGAAAGCGAGTCTGAATAGGGCGCGCAGTCGGGCAAGGCAGACGCGAAACTTAGTGATCTACGGATGACCAGGCTGAAGTGGCGCTAAACCGCCATGGAGGGCCGAACCGGTAAACGTTGAAAAGTTTTCGGATGAGTTGTCCGTAGGAGTGAAAGGCCAATCAAACTGAGAGATAGCTCGTACTCTCCGAAATGCCTTTAGGGGCAGCCTCGTCAAGGTATCACAGAGGTAAAGCTACTGATTGGATGCGGGGGTTTCACCGCCTACCAAATCCTGACAAACTCTGAATGCTGTGATATTGATTGGCGGGAGTGAGGCCGCGGGTGCTAACGTCCACGGCCGAGAGGGGAACAACCCAGACCACCAGCTAAGGTCCCAAAATCCGTGTTAAGTTGGACTAACGATGTCGCACCGCTTAGACAGCTAGGATGTTGGCTTGGAAGCAGCCATTCATTTAAAGAGTGCGTAACAGCTCACTAGTCGAGTGGCGCGGCGTGGATAATAATCGGGCATGAAACACGGTACCGAAGCTGTGGAATGCGAAGCATTGGTAGGGGAGCATTGCGACGGCGACGAAGGTGTCCCGCGAGGGGTGCTGGAGCTGTCGGAAGAGCAAATGTAGGCATAAGTAACGATAATGCGGGTGGGAAACCCGCACACCGAAAGACTGAGGTTTCCCGGTCAACGTTAATCGGATCGGGGTTAGTCGGGGCCTAAGGCGCAGCCCGTGTAAAGGGCGGAGCCGATGGACAGCCGGTTAATATTCCGGCACCGGCGCATAGAGCGATGCGCGGACGCGGAGAGAGCTGCCCGCGCGCTGACGGAACAGCGCGTTGAAGGTCGCGGACAGGCGGGGAGGCAAATCCCCCCGCGGGATGTCCGGGGCTGACAGTACTGCGAGCCTTCGGGGGAGCAGACAGCGGCAGGGTAATCCGCCGAGAAAAGGCGCTAAGCATATCGGTGCGCTGCCCGTACTGTAAACCGACACAGGTAGTCGGGAAGAGAATTCTAAGGTGCTCGAGTGAATCATGGCTAAGGAACTAGGCAAAATTGCCCTGTAACTTCGGGAGAAAGGGCCCCGCGCGAGCGGGCGCAGAGAATCGGCCCAGGCGACTGTTTACCAAAAACACATGGCTTTGCGAAATGGAAACATGAGGTATAAGGCCTGACACCTGCCCGGTGCCGGAAGGTTAAGGGGAGACGTCATCGCAAGAGAAGCGTTGAACTGAAGCCCCGGTAAACGGCGGCCGTAACTATAACG
>CACYHL010000026.1 GCA_902774205.1 uncultured Bacteroidota bacterium
TCCTCCGTATATTGAATATATCTCCTCTTTTTTCTAAAAATGCAATTTGCCGCTTACCATAAAAGCGTCCAAAGGAATACCGTGTTCCTCTTTGCCCATTTGATAATAGAAAGCCCCTTCAAGCAGAAAATATTTGGGATTTAAAGTCATATAAGTGCCTAATACCTGCTGGTACATATTTTTCTGTTTGTTATTGTAAGTGACGCCTTGCATTCCGATGTTCATTGCCAAGAGTGAAATGCCGAAGATTGATTTTGGTGTGGTGTAGTGGTACCAAAGTGTCTGCATTGTCTTGTAGGGTTGTATGCCCCCCGAATAGTAGTTTCCGCCTGTTGAGGTGTTTTTCGCATCCTGATTGTATGCGAGGAGCACGTGTACTTTATGCCCATGGCCTTCGTAGCCGAACTTCAGCACATCGTGTGTGGGGGCGGTCATGCTCCAATCATCGAACCCAAGAATACGCTCGTCGTCATACTCCAATCCCTGACGGCCGATTTTGGTGAAAATACCATACTTGGAGCGTAACAAAGCCCAGCCTTCCACAAGGTTAAGATTTGATGAGGGACTTCCCCAAATGCCGGAATATTGTGGCGAAAGCCTCAACTCAAGCCACGAGGCGCGTTTGTATCCGATGTTGAGCCGGTATTGGCCGGTGACAAAATGCGCTATCTTTGTTTTGTCCTCCTCATTATCGGGCTTGAAGCCGCCATAGCGCAACTCCGCCCTTGTAACAAGCTTCGCATCAATGTTGAATTCGTTAATGGTGGCAGTATCCTGTGCCCATAAACCAAAATTCAACAGCAAAAAGATTACCAGAAAAAAACAATTTGCGATTTTTGTATTAATACAATGCATAAATAAGTCTGTTATTAAAAAATCATCTGAAAATTTAATGCCATTATGATGAAAATGTCTATTCGAAGAATCCTAACCCGCTGATAGCGTTTAACATACGGTCAACGTAATCCCAAGTTGTGGGTGACCAATTGAATCCCAGCCTGTGTAACACCTGTGTGGTATAGCTGTTTGACAATGGCACGTCGGCCACTTTCTTGCCATGAGCCATGTCCTGATAAGCAACCAAACTCGACAGGTCTTTAGCTTTTTTAGCGTCTGAAGTGGCGGTGTCAAGTGCATGCTGATACTCATCTTGTTCAACAAATTTAATATCGGTATTGATACTTTTCAACTCATTCAGCACATCGCCAAGGTATTGGGAGTGACTGTTATACACATGGAACAGACAGTTTTGCTTCGGTGTTGATGAGAGCAGCAATATGGCGTGCGCCACCTCGTTAATTGGCGAGAACTCCACTTCCTGTTCATAAAACTCGTATGGTATGCAGCCCAACATGTTGTACACTTTGATACGCCCCATGAAAGCATTGGTGGTGAAGTTGACCTGGAACTCGCCGTCGGTGGAGCGTGCCGCGAGGTTGCCCACACGCATTACCTTTGCCGACAGGCCTTTATCCACAACAGCTTGAAGAATAATACGTTCTGCGATGAATTTGGAATAGACATACTGGTTCCCGAGATATTGTCCGATAAACAGGGTTTGCTCTGTAAAGATGTTGTCCGCAGAAGGCACCCCATCAACGCTGAGCCCTTTAGTGCTGTATGTTGAAACATGCACCAATCGCGCACCTGTGGCAAGGCAGAAATCGACACAACGCTGAGCTCCGCCAATGTTAACGTCTTCAATCTCAGTGCCTTTGCTGAAATGCTTCACAACAGCAGCACAGTTAAACACGGTGTCGATTTTTTCTTTCACTATGTCTGTAAAGTCGTTGGTGACGTCACCGAGGACGATATGCAGCCTGTTCCCGAAAAGTGTGTCATAGGTGTTCTCGAAATAGTAGAACAGAAGCAGTTTCAGACGATGCTCTGCGGCCTCCATATCCTTGTCGCGCACCAAACAGTAAATATCCTTGGCCTCCGACTCTATCAGCTCTTGGAGTACGTGGATGCCGAGGTACCCTGTGGCACCGGTGAGCAGCACATTGCCTATCGACTGTCTGCCATTGTTTCGGAACATATCCAAATTATTGTCTTCCAACATCTTGTTTATAGACTGATAGTCATAGTTGGAGCCGTCGTGTTCATCTGTTTCCGCCACAGTGTTGCCCGTGACGAGTGCTGCGATCTTGCGCGGTGTGGGGTTGGAGAATATATCGCCGTATGCCACGTGAACGCCGACTTTGTCCGCTTCAATGATGACACGTGTAACCATGAGCGAGGTGCCCCCCAATTCGAAAAAGTTATCGTTAGCGCCAATTTTATCCATGGAGAGTATCTCACTGAAAATATGACAGAACAGTTGTTCTGCAGAATTGGCCGGTGCCACGTATTCACGGTCGCTGGCTTGGAGCACCGGTGCCGGCAACGCTTTGCGGTTCACCTTTTGGTTCTGGTTGAGTGGGATGCTGTCAATCTGTAACGTTGCCGCCGGAATCATGTATGGCGGTTTCTGTTGCCCGATAAAAGCGTTTAGTTTCTTGATGTCCACCTGCTTGTCGCTGACGATATATGCGGCAATATATTTTCCACCTTTCTCATAATCAAAGGCTTGTACTGTGACATCTTTGATTTCCGGATATTGGCGGATAACAGCCTCAACCTCCTTCAGCTCGATACGGAAACCACGGATTTTCACCTGTCCGTCCTTGCGTCCCACAAACTGGATGTTGCCGTTTGGGAGGTAGCGCACGATGTCGCCGGTTCGATAGACGCGGGTATGCTTCGGGTCGTCGCAGAATGGGTTCTTCAGGTAAGTCTCGGCAGTTTTTTCGGGACGGTTAAGATAACCGCGGCTCACTTGAGGTCCGCTGACCCATAGCTCGCCAGCCGCACCAATAGGAAGTCTGTTAAACTGTTTGTCAACAATATATAGTTTCAGATTATCAAGCGGCTTGCCGATAGGAATGTCCAATTCGTAATCTTTTACCCAATAGTTAGTGGTGAAAATGGTACACTCTGTCGGACCGTAGCCGTTGTACATCTTGTAGTGTGTCGGCGGGTTGAGGGCCGCTAACTTTTCGCCACCCACGGCGAAGCAGCGCAATGAATGGTTGTCAACATTTGTTGCGAACTGATATCCTACCTGTGTGGTGATAAAAGAATGAGTGATGTTGTTTTTGTTGAAATAGTCGTTCAAATCGGGCAGGTTGAGGCGGATGTCATCACCGATAATGTGGACGCAGGCGCCGCAAGTCAGTGCCGGATAAAGGTCCATCATACACGCATCAAAGCCATAGCTGGCATAGGCGGCGACACGGTCGTTTGCGGTGAGGCCATAATGGCGCTGATACCAATGGCAGAACGCCACGATATTGCCGTGTTCTAACTGACAGCCTTTAGGCGTGCCAGTGGAGCCAGAGGTGTAAAGCAATATGAAAAGGGAGGACGGGGTTGGCATAGACGTCTCATGAAACGTCTCCGCATTTTTCAATGACGAAATATCTTTTGTCAACAATACCTTGCCTTGATATTCATTCACAATGTGACGTAATTCCTCATCAGCGATCAGCAATTTGGCATTGGCGTCCTTCATCATAAAGTTCAACCGTTCCGCAGGGTAGCTTGGGTCAAGGGGCTGGTAGGCACACCCGGCTTTTAGCACACCCAGCGAAGCTATCACCATCCACTCGCAACGCGGAATCAAGACAGAGACAACATCTTCATTTACAAGACCTTGGGCTTTAATGTAATTTGCAATTCGCTCGGAAATATCATCGACTTCACGATAAGTGTAAGATTTTTTATGATATACAACAGCTTGGTTATCAGGGGTTTGTTTTACCTGTTTGCGGAAAAGTGAAACAATGGTCTGCGTGTCATCGTAAGGCACATCGGTCTGGTTGAAGTTGTCGAGAAGTGATATTTGATTAGTGTCGGTCAGCGATATGGTCTGTAATAGTGTTTCCGGCTGTTTGATAAAGGCATTTGCGGCATTGCACACCGACTGTGCCAGACTTTGCATCAGACCGTGGCTGTAGCGGCCGTTGTCATATTCAATACTTACGCATGGCTTGCCGTTTTTGTCGTTTGTGATGAAGAAAGCAATGCGGAATTTTGGCGTGTCGGATTCAAAACTCTCAATGGCAAGTGTCTGTCCTTTGTATTCGTATTTATCGATAACGCCAACCTGATAGGCAAACATGATTTCAGCGGAAAGGTCATAATCGGCGGCGATTTGTGCAAAAGGATACTTTTCGTGTTGCAGTGTCTCATCAAAGTTCTTGCTGGTCTCGTTAAGGAATTCGAGCACAGATTGTTCTCCGATAGTGGTGCTAAGAGCCAGCGTGTTGACAAACATTCCGGTTGTGTTGTTGATGCGCAGGTCTGAGCGGCCGTTGCTGATGGTGGTGATGCAGATTTGCTCGTTGTTGGTGAAACGTGAAAGTGCGTAAAAAGTGGCGGCGAGGGTGAGGTGTGCAGGCGTGATGTTATGCTGCCTGCAGAACTCCTCAATGGCATCGAAGTCAAGACGGCTATAGACTGTCTCAGTAACACCTTGCTCTTTCGGGTTGGTGAGGTCTGACGGGACCTCTGTCACGCCCTCCACCTTGCCCAAACGTTCTTGGAAGAAGTCGCGGGCGGCTCGGTATTCCTCGCTGTTTTCAGCAACTTTCTCCTCTGCCACAAAATCAGCATAACTGAGGGTTTCAGCTTCAATACCATCTCCATTCATCAGGTCGCACAACTGGTTCAGAAACAGGTCTAAGGACCCTCCGTCAAAAATCAGGTGATGCACATCGACAAAGAGGTAAACATCTTGTTCTGTGGCAATAATTTCCATGCGGTACAATGGCCCTTGCCTCAAATTGAAAGGCTTGACAAACTCTAATTTGTGTTTAGCAAGTTCCTCTTCGCTCATCTTTCTCGTTGAGATAACGACAGGTTGGTTGGCATCCACGATTTGTATGATGTCACTTCCTTCACTGCCAAAATGCACTTTGAACTGAGGATGCGCCTTGATAAGGGTTTCGACAGACTTGGCAAGCAATTGCACATCGGTCCCTTTTGGAAAACGGATAAGTGACGGAATGTTATAAACAGTGGAAGTGGGCTGTTTCATGCAATCCACATAGACGCCCATCTGTGCATAAGACAACGGAATATTGCCTGTTTCGGCATGTTTTTCCGTCTCTATTGGCTTTTTTTCAGTTTCTTCGCTCATCATTTGGGCTAAAATCACATTCTCAATGCTTTGCAAAGTCCCTGTCTTGGCTAATGATTTAGAATCAAGGGTGACGCCGAAACGTTTGTTGATCTGGATAGCCAACTTGATAGCCATAATGGAGGTCAAGCCGACATAGCCCAGCACTGTTGTGAGGCCAAAATCTTCGGTGTTGATGATTTTTGAAATGATGCCGTGGAGTTCCTGCTCCAGTACATTCATCGGCACATTGCTATCCATCACAACATCATCCGCTTTCTTTTCGGGTTTAGGAAGGGCTTTCTTATTCACTTTCTGATTCTGATTGAGCGGAATCCTGTCAATTTGCATCGTTACGGCGGGGACCATGTAAGGTGGTTTCTCCTCCATAATGAAGTCGTTCAACGCTTTGATATCAACGGTTTCATCTGAAACGATGTAGGCAGCGATGAATTTGCCTCCGCCCTCTTCATCGAAGGCCTGCACGGTGGCATCTTTGATACCAGGGAATTGAAGGATGACGCCTTCGACCTCTTTGAGTTCGATGCGGAAGCCGCGAATCTTGACCTGCCCGTCCTTGCGACCCACGAATTGGATGTTGCCGTCGGGAAGATAGCGTACGATGTCGCCAGTGCGGTATATATGTGCGTATTTCTCGCTGGAATCAAAGGGGTTGGGGATATATACCTCAGCTGTTTTCTCGGGACGGTTGAGGTAGCCGCGGCTCACTTGCGGTCCGGCAACCCACAATTCACCCGCCGCACCCACAGGCAGACGGTGCTCCGCTTTATCGACAATATAAAGCTTGGTGTTGTCCAGTGCAGAGCCAATAGGAATGTCCTTCATGGGCTTCGTCACGTCAAAGGAGGTGATGCAAACGGTGCTTTCTGTCGGACCGTAACAGTTTGCCAAAATATAGTTCGTAGGAGGAGTCAGCGGTGCCAGCTTCTCGCCGCCTGTCAGCAGGTAGCGCAGGCAGTGGTTCTCAATGGAAGTGGCAAACTGATAAGCCACCTGTGTGGTCATGAATCCATGAGTAATCTGCTCTTGTTCAAAATATTCGTTCAATGCCAGCAAATCCAGGCGTAGTTCTTCAGGGATAATGTGGATTGTGGCACCGCAAGTGAGCGCAGGATAGGTTTCCATCATATTGGCATCGAAACCGTAACTGGCGTATGCCGAAACGCGGCAGTCGGCGGTAAGGTTGAACCTGCGATGGTACCACTCGCAAAACGCAACGATGTTGCGATGCACCAACTGACAGCCCTTTGGCGTGCCCGTAGTACCAGAGGTGTATAGCATGATGAAAAGGGATGATGGTTTCGGTTGTAGAGATGTTTCATGAAACGTCTCTGTGATTTCCAATGTTTTGATCTCCGTTGTAAACAACACATCGCCAGTGTAGTGGTCGACGATTCCGCGCAGTTCCGGGTCGGCGATGAGCAGTTTGACAGAGGCATCTTCCATCATGAAATTGAGGCGTTCTGAAGGATAGGTCGGGTCGAGGGGCTGATAAGCGCAACCAGCCTTCAACACACCTATGGAGACGATAGGCATCCATTCGCAACGTGGTATCAATACGGAGACAACATCCTCTTCGTGAAGGCCTTTTCCATGGATATAGGCTGCGATGCGGTCGGAAATCTCATCCAATTCTTTGTAGGTGAAACGCTTATCCTTATAGACCACCGCAATGTTGTCGGGGGTTTTCGACACTTGCTCACGGAACTTTGAGACAATGGTCGCGTTCATATCCAGTTCCCTGTCGGTCTGGTTGAAACTATCCAGCAAGGCATATTGGCTCTTGGTGCAGATGTCAATGTCGCACAGGTGGGTTTGGCTCAGGAAACCCTCCAAAACGGCTTCGTAACTCTCCATGAATTGGTCAACCAGCGTCTCGGAGTATTCGTTGGACCTGTATTCCGCTCTGATATGATATTGTTTGCCGACATAGAAAGCCATCAGATAAAACGACACTCCCTCGTTGTGTTTGCGGAGTTGTATGGCCTGCATGGGTTTACCCATCAGTTCGGTGTAATCAAGCAAGAGACCGTGCCATGCAAATATGGAGTTGGTTTGCAGGTTGAGGTCTTTCATGATGTCGGTATAGGAATAGAGGTCGTGCTTGCGGCAGCCGATCATCTGTTCCTCACCGGCTTTTAGAAAGTCAAGCACGGTGGTTTCTTCCGTGAACTTGGCGTAAACGGGCAGCGTTTTCACCGTCATGCCAACGGAATGTTGGAACTTCGGTTCGGTTCGGCCATTGTAAACGGTGGTAAACAGCGATTCCTGCTCGTTGTTGTATTTGGCCAACAGGTATGAATATGCCCCTGTGAAAAAGGTACTTTTCTTGATGCCGTTGGTCTTGCAGAAGGCATCTACCCTCCCCATGTCGGTGCCGAGGATGCGGACTTTATGGGCATCTGTTTGTTCGGGAATTTCAAGGTCGGGCATGAGCTGGGTGAACGTGTCACCACAGTCAAAGGTTTTTGCATACCATTGTTTGCCTTCCTCAAAAGCAGGCGTTTTGCGGCTTTCGGCTTCGGCAAGGGCCAATTCCTGCATCGTCATCTCCTCAGGGGCAAGCGTGCCACCATTGTAAGCCGTCTCCACATCGCAAGTGATAATATTGTATGAGGTGCCGTCGCTGATGATATGGTGCATGTCGAATAACCAATAGATGTGTTCCGCATCACGCATCACTTTGGTATGAAACAGTCTTCCGCCATAAAGTTTGAACGGCTCGATGAATTTCTGCTTTTCGGCCTCAATGTCCGTAACCTGTTCGACGGCAAGGCTGAACTCCTCCTTTTCCATATCGACAGACTGGAATGGTTCGCCATCGTCAGTCACCCCAATCCGGGTGAAGAACGTGGAGTGCGCCTTTATAGTTGTCTCAATGGCACGACACAAACGGTCGGCATCGAGGCTGCCGTCAAAGACAAAAAGAAACGGCAGGTTATAATAAACCTCATTTTCATGGCTTACACATTCCGCATAGATGCCATATTGTGATTTTGACAGAGGGGCTGTTTTTTTCATACTGATTTTATTGCATTATAGAGAGAAACTTATTTTATTTTTAATCTGGCTTATTTAACACACTTGTTAATCCATAATTCATATAATTCAATCCATTGGCAGTTACAAGTAATCATTTATATTGCGCGATAGAGCAGATATAGTTTTCTGTTAGGATGGTTTCTATTTTGTATTTTTCCGCTCCGGCCAATACCATTCGCATATTGTTGCGGATACCTTCGCCTGTGAGTTTGAGCACAGCCTCTTTTTTTGTCCAAAGAGAGAGAAAGGCTTTCAGTGTTTCTGGCGCCGAATCTATCAAAGCCTGTTCCTCCTCATTCATGGTATAAGCTATCAGTGAAGGCGTAATCTTGCGAGATGTCTCCACATCGGCACCCACAGGTTGGTCGCTGATAACACATAGTGCCACGTTGCCCGAGTGACTGAAGTTGAAATGTATCTCCGGATGACCGCTTATTACGGGCTTGCCGCCTTCCAAATATTCAAATAGAGGTGGTTCATTGATGCCGTATTCTTTTTCCAAACCCTCCATCAGGAGAAGATAGACGGCAAGAGAGAGCCGGCGGCTGCTTTCATGGTGGTAACGTAGCGCTTGCTCACGGCGCTGCGCCGACACCTTCGCCAATGCAGTCTCAATGTCAAGCAATTCCGTGTGTTCGTTTAGATAAATCATACTTGGGTTCATCTGATGGCAGTGTCTGATACTTTGGTATTGCAAGCAGAAAGAAGAAACATTTTTTCATGATTGCAATGTTTTAAAAATAATGTTGCAAAGATAAAAAATATATTGTCTGAAAACAGAATGCATGTAGGACTGTCGTATTACGTCAGCCTTACCCGATTGTAATGGGTGATTTCAATACAAAATCAGCAATAATAAAAAGCCAAATATCGTTTAATGTAAAGTTATTTTATTGTTTATGAGAGATATAAGAATTTTTTTCAAAAAAGACAACGCTAAGAGCTGGTATCATGATTTCCCTATTCTGAATATTATTCTTATTCTGCTTTCTTTATTTATCAATGCTTCCCACAATGGCGGATTTTGTGTTTTTGTCCCATGGGCACAGGTGGTGCAAATCATTTGTTTTATCAATATTGTCACGTTCACTTGGTTAGAGCGCACAGTTTTTTGGCGTCTCAATGCACTGGTATGCGGTATCAGTACTGGTGTGTTTCTGTATTGGGTGATTTTCATGGAATGGTGGGTCATCATATTCCCCGTGCCCATTTGGTTTCTTTTATTGCTGATTTGGCGGAATGTGATTTGTCCCGTTCATGAATGGACAAGACTGTGGCATTTTATAGGGGTCGAGGTGTGTGTGGTGGCTTTTCTCGCGTCTGCAATGTTCTTTTCTTCAGCTGCCCAAAAGGTGCAAAAGGGGAGATTTGACACAAAGAACCCGATGACCGAACGGATTTTGGGAATGCATTTCCTCTACCATACACGTATTTGCGTATTCGACGGATGGCGGCCTCCATTGCATGACCCTGCTATGGTTATGGGAATGAGGCTCACGGGCGACAAGGACCCTTTGGAGGGAATGCCGCTTGAAAGCCGTCTCATGCTTTATCACGAAATATATCCGTCACTCCCTGTAAAAGCTGATTGTGCTTGCTCTGCAGAGTCGATTGGCTATGGCTATTTCACTGATTTTTTATGGAAAGCTTTGGACTTTAATCCAATGAGAGTGTTGAAAAGCATGTCGGTTTGGAAATGGCAGTCTGCGGCTTTGAACAATGAAAGGTGCGCCGAGGCAGGGTTGCCATTTTCATTCACTGATGACTCATTGGATTGTGTAGTTGTGAATTTGGAAGACGGAATGGACACTGTCGTTTCAGGAACAGCTGGCTCATATTTTTCGAATGTGGCTTTAGTGGAGTTCGAGAAACAGCTGATGTACCGCCTTACTTGTGAGGATAAAAAGAACTCGATTTATTGGGAGGTGTTTGTTCTGCCTAACGGCATCCGTTTTGCCACAGATGCATTCGACACGCAAAATCAATATATATTCTGGCTCGCTTCAAAGCCAATAGGAGATATGGATTCAATAGAGGTTCTCTGCCCTAAAACAGACCTCAGAGATACTGTGAGAATATACAGGATTGAGGCGCAATAGTTATAAAAAAAGCATATAGTAAACTTTGCATTGAAAAAATTTATTAATTTTGCGGTTTCGTTGCGGGTACCTGAAATATCCGCTATCACTATTTAGAAACTTAATATGTTAAAGGACTATTCATCATTTGGCCCCGCGTATCGCAATTTTAAGGTTAAAGAGGGAGTGTATGTGCCTGAACCTACAGCGGAATTTTCAGGCGAAGATCCGTTTATAAAGATGGTTCCACTCCGTGGACAATTCAGAGGCTTGAAATTTGACGGAACATATACTTTTCTTGATAAATCTCTGAAATTCAAGATATCACGTGCCATCTTATACTTTATCATCTGGATTGTGGCTTTCCCTGCCACCCGTATCCGCTACGGTCTTAAGATTGAAGGCCGTGAGAAAATACGCAAAAATAAAAAACTTCTGGCTAACGGTATGATGACCGTCTGTAATCATGTTTTCAGATGGGATATGCTTTGCGTACTGAATGCTATGCGTTACCGTAGGGTGTGGATTCCCATGTATGCGCTGCCTTTCAACGGCAAGGACGGATTCCTTATGAAAACCGTTGGCGGCATCGCCATTCCTGATAACTATAGCGGACTTAAGAAGTTTGACCAAGCCTTTGATGAGATTCATGAGCATAAACAGTGGATACATATTTTCCCAGAAAGTTGTAGCTGGAAATTCTATGCTCCGCTCAGACCGTTCAAGACCGGTGCCTTCAATATGGCTTATAAATATACGCTCCCTGTAGTCCCATTGGTGATTTCGTTCAGGCCGCGCACAGGCTGGCGCAAGCTCTTTTGCAAAGACGAACCCCTGATTACCATCCGTGTGGGTGATCCTATCGTGCCAAACCATGATGCGCCTCGAAAAGAAGAGGTGGCGCGTATTTGCGACCTCGCACACAAGACGATGCTTGATATGGCCGGCATTGTCTCTAACCCATGGCCATCTACTATTGATTGACAATTTCTATAAGAATGAATACAATAATTGACCCCGTCCCCGTTGAACTGATTAAGGCGGAACTTACAAAATCCAAAAAACTTGAAGATACTAACAAAGGGCACAACGAGCTCTATATCGTCACATGGCAGGATTCTCCCAATGTCGTTACAGAGATTGGAAGGCTGCGTGAGCTGACTTTCCGTGAGGCAGGCGGCTCTACAGGCAACGCTATTGATCTTGACGAGTACGACAAAATGGAAAATCCATATAAACAGCTTATTGTATGGGACCCTGACAATGAGGAGATTGTCGGCGGGTATCGCTTTTTCTATGGCTCTGATGCGGTGTTCGATGAGAATGGACAACCGGTTATAGCCAGTTCACACCAGTTCCACTTTTCACAGAAGTTTATTGACGAGTACCTGCCGCATGTGTTGGAACTCGGACGCAATTTTGTCTCTCCCGCTTATCAGAGTTCTAAAAATGGCGCAAAATCCATGTTCGTTTTCGACAACCTCTGGGATGGGTTGGTCGCCATCATTATGAAAAATCCGAATCTGCTTTATTATTTTGGCAAGATTACCTTATATCCTTCTTACGACCATATTCTCAAAGATCTGATATACCATTTTCTCTGGAAGCATTTTGGCGACAAGGAGGAACTTGTACGCCCGTGGGATGACCAGGTGATAATGCCTGACTCTGACCCTGAACTGATGGATTTGATAATTAATAAAGATGACCTTGCGGAAGACTACAAATTGCTTAAAATGGCTGCCAGACAGAGGGGAGTGCACCTTCCGCCGAATATGACTGCCTATATTTCCATCACTTCCCACATGCTTATGTTCGGCACAGCGGTTAACCGCCTGATGCATAACATTGAGGATACCTGTGTGCTCATTCCGTTTGATTCCATTTACAACGAAAAGAAGATACGCCATATTGGCGCGTATATTCGCTTTTCTAACGCTATAAGGCATAGGAATGAGGCCTTGAATGACATAGCAATTGTGAATGAGATGATAGAAAACTGGTTGGACAGCCGGTACCGCAAGGTAAAACGGTTCCTCAAGAAGGCTGGTCGTAAATGGTAGGGTTTACTTTTTGATTTAAGAATGGAAACAAGAAAAAATATAGCAGTAGAAAAGTTGGTGCGCGGCACACATAATTGTGCGCAGGCCATTATTTGCACTTACGCTGACTTGGCCGGAATTGATGAGGAGACAGACCGTGCTTTGGGCAGCTCTTTCGGGGCGGGCATGGGCAACATGGAAGGCACCTGTGGAGCACTTGTCGGTGCGGGGATTGTGCTGGGGTTGGTTACAAAAGACCGAGCGACGGCGCGCAAAGGCATGCGGCAGATTATGACACAATTTCAGGAGCGCAACGGAGCCACTCAGTGCAAGTTGCTGAAAGGAGTCGGAACAGGTGCCGTGCTTCGTGAATGTGCCGGCTGCGTGGCAGACGCCGCAGAACTGCTGGAAGAGCAATTATCGAGTCATATCTAGTTTATACGTGACTATGTCGGCTAAAAAGTCTGTCACCTGTTCAGGATTCATTCCGGTGACATTTAAGACAAAGTCGTAGTTGTGCGCGTCATGGCGGGCTGTGTCGGTGACATTCTTTACGAATGTGTCGCGGGTGCTGTCTATCTCGTTGATGACCTTCTCAGCCTCTTCTGTGCTGAGGTTCTGTTTGCGTGCGATACGGGCGATTCGTGAGTCGAGGTCGGCGATTATGAAGATGTGTATAGCGTTTGGAGTGTCGCGGAAGACATGGAACCCTGCGCGCCCTATTATGATACAACTCTCATGTGATGCCAGATTATGCAACAGTTTTGCCTCGGCACAATAAACGCTTAATGGTGTGGGGGCGGTTTCTGTTGGATGGGAGTGGCCTGTTGTGTCGAACTGCTTGTAGAAACGGCAGAAGTCGTCCCACCATGAGACCTTTTGCGCCTTGACACGCTCGATTTCCTCGACTGACATACCGAACTGTTTGGGTATGCTTTCCAACATGCTGCGGTCGTAAACCTTGACTCCAAGTTTTTTGCCTAACAAGCGTGCGATCTCTCCGCCGCCGCTGCCGCATTCACGGTTGATGGTGATAACGAATTTATCCATTTATGTGCTTTTTTTATAATTGACAAATTTGAATAGTAATCTTGAATGCAAAATTACAAAAAAACAATTACTATAAAGATATGATTTAAAGTCAGGGTATTCATTGTTTTGATTTTTTTTTCAGAAATACGGCCAGCAACATCTGTGTTAAAATAATACAGCAAATAATATGTTCCCTTTTCTTTCGTTATTATTAAAATTTTTATGTATGAGAATGTTATTTTCAAAGAGAGCAAGTGTTTTTATAATAGCTGCCATATATGTTGTTGCTGCGGTAGTCGGCTATTGTGTCTTCATAGGTCTTGAGGCGGCGGTGCCTGGGTTATGGGCGTTGTTTGTCGCTGACGCGGCTGCCACCGTCATCGTTTGGGCGTTTGGCGTTGTCTTCAGCAACGTGTCATTTTACGACCCTTACTGGAGTGTGGCTCCGCCGGTGATGTTTTCTGCATGGGCTGCTTATAAGGGCATCTTTTCCTTGCCCGTCGTTCTTCTTTTGGCTGCTGTTTGGTATTGGGGCGCGCGACTTACCGGCAACTGGATTTACACTTTCCATGACCTTAGCCATGAGGACTGGCGCTACACACGGCTCCGTAAAACTCAGTCGCCGTTGCTTTTCCAACTGACAAATTTCTTCGGACTGAATATGATGCCGACGGTTGTGGTTTTTGCTGCCATGCTGCCTGGATTCGCTCTTTACGAAAACGGGACCAACGCCAATATATGGACATGGCTTGGATTTGTGATGTGCCTTTCAGCAGCCACAATCCAGCTGGTTGCCGATGTGCAGATTCACCGTTTCAGGAACAGTAACCCTGGCCGCTACTGCGATGTGGGGTTGTGGCGGCGCGGACGACATCCGAATTATTTCGGCGAGATACTGATGTGGTGGGGCGTTTGGGTGATGTCACTGTCGCAAGGCTCTTTCGATTGGAGCATTGCCGGTCCTTTGGCGATGACAGCGCTTTTCATGTTCATAAGTATCCCGATGATGGAGCGGCGGCAACTTGAAAACAAGCAAGGTTATGCCGAGTACCGCGCGCGGACACGAATCCTGATTTAAACAGTCGCAGGCATTATGTTGAGGACTTCTGTCACAAACCGTGAAATATGGAGTATCGCCTATCCGATAATGTTGGGCAACTTGGCTCAGACCATTATCACTTTCACCGACACAGCCTTTTTGGGGCATCTCGGCACCATTTCGCTGAGTGCGTCTATGATGGCGGGCCTCTTCTACTTCGTCTTCACCACCTTGGCGATGGGTTTTGCTGTGGGGATCCAGATTTTTATCGCCCGCCGTTTCGGCGAAGGAAACCTGAAACAGATTGGTGTCATTTTTGAACACGGTGCGCTTTTCGTCCTTCTGCTCGGCATTTTGCTGCTCGGAATATTATTCTTTTCCAGTGGCGGACTGCTGGGACTACTCATCGAATCGGAGAGCATCCGACTTTCTTCCATTGAGTATTTGAATATCAGGCGTTTCGGAATTGTCTTTGTGGTTTTCAATTTTCTGTTCCGCTCTTTTTATGTGGGCATTAGCAATACAAAAGTCATCACTTATTCCACTCTTCTGATGGCGGTGGTCAACATCTTTTTAGACTGGTGTCTGATTTTTGGACATTGTGGTCTGCCTGAAATGGGTGTCGGCGGTGCGGCGCTGGCTTCACTGACGGCGGAGTTTGCGGCGTTCTGCTTCTTTTGGGGCTATACCTTTTTCACCATTCCGCATGAGGAATACGGCATGTTTCGCTGGCACAAGCTCCAGCCAGAACTGATGGGCAGCATCTTGAAAGTCGCTTTTCCATGTATGCTCCAGCGGCTTTTCTCTTTTGGAGTCTGGTTCATCTTTTTCATTTTGATTGAGAAGATGGGCGAGACGGCAATCGGGGTTTCGTCGGTGGTGCGCAGCACGTACATGATTCTCATCATCCCTGGGTTCGCTTTTGCCTCCACTGCCAATACCCTCACCAGCCGCATAATAGGGGAGGGAAAGTGCGATGAGGTGATGGCGATGCTGCTGAAGGTGGTGAAAAATGCGATCATTTGTTCTTTGGTGCTTGCCGTTGCCACTGCCGTGGTTCCCGACCTCTTCTTGCGCATTTACACCGATGACCTTGATTTGGTATCAGCCGCCATCCCTTCAGTTTATGTCATTTGCGTCGCCACTGTATTGTGTGCTGTCGGCATGATATATTTCGAGGCGGTGTCGGGTACTGGCAACACCTCAGCAGCCATGGCTTTGGAGTTCGGCGTGCTCATCGCCTACATGGCTTACGTGTACCTGATGACAAAAACCTCATCAATCAGTGGCGTGTGGACAGCCGAGTGGTTCTATAATGTCATCATAGGAATTATATCATTCCTGTACATCTGGAAGGCCGACTGGCGCAAAAAGAGAATTTGATTACGTCATTTTTTTGTAGAGACGTTCCATGGAACGTCTCTACGGTTTTCGGGGAAAATATTATGACAATTTGTAGGGCTGCCACATTGTGACAGCCCTACGTTTTTTGAAAAACAAATCGTTTTTAAAATTTGAAATTTATAAATCCCTCACAATTTTTATCAAAAAAAATTTATGGTTATCCCAATATTTCATTTTTATTGTATTTTTGTTCATTGTAAAAAAAACAATTTAGTCAATTTGTTATTAACCAAACAGATAACATTATGAAACATTTTTACAATTTTCTGCTCGCATTTTTATGCTTGAGCGCGGGACTTGTGG
>CACYHL010000027.1:0-6507 GCA_902774205.1 uncultured Bacteroidota bacterium
TCTCGCACTATGGGGCAAACAGCACTTTTCAGGGATCGCGCCTGGTGCTGCGGGGCTGTAACAAAGTCGGAGTATTCTCCCAGCACATCCATGTCTGTTTCATTGGACGGAAAGGCTTATTATACCGTAGGGGAGGGGAAGATGATTCCCGTCATAAAGGGACTTCGTTTCGCAACCCCCGGCGTTGACGATAATCAGAAATTCGAGGAGATGGAAAAGATGATGAAAGATTATATGCGCGAAAGCCACGCTGAGGCGCAACGGCTCCGTAACGAAACGAAATCGCCTGAGTTTATCAAGGAGTATCTCAAATTTGAGATGGCGCGCACGCTCTATGGCTACGGTCAGGCATACGAGATTTTCCTCTTGAGTGATGACGCTTTCCAGCAGGCGTATCAGGTTATCAAAGATGACAAATTCTTTAAGAAATACAAGGTTGACAGATGATTTCAAGGTCAACGATAGATAAGGTCGAAGCACTTGTAAAAATTGAAGAGGTTGTAGGCGACTTCATTCCCCTGAAGCGCAAAGGGAAGAGTTATGTCGGCATTTGCCCTTTCCATAACGACAAGTCGCCGTCTCTCACGGTGACGCCACATTTGGGCATATACAAGTGTTTTGCATGCGGCGCGGGTGGCTACGCGGTGAAGTTCGTAATGGAGTATGAGAAGATGTCCTACGCGGAAGCGATACGTTATCTCGCCGCAAAGTACAACGTGGAGGTGGAAGAGGACGCGCCGGAGACCCCAGAGCAGCGCGCTGAGCAGGACGAGCGCGAGGCACTTATCGCAATCAATGAGTTTGCTGACAAGTTTTTCACTTCACAACTGTTTGACACTGAAGAGGGTAGGGATGTGGGGCTCTCTTATTTCAAGGAGCGCGGCTTCAATGAGGATACGATACGGCAGTTCCATTTGGGCTATTGTCCCAATTCTGGTTTCGCTTTGGTGAACGAGGCGAAAGCCAAGGGCTATTCGCTTGAACGTATGGAACATCTCGGACTTGTGAAGAAATCTGAAAAAGGAAACTATTACGATTTTTATCGCGGGCGTGTCATTTTTCCGATTTTGAGCCACACTGGACGGCCGCTTGGCTTCGGCGGGCGCGACCTCCATTACGTGAAAGGCGTGTCGAAAACAGGGAAATACATCAATTCGCCGGAAAATAACATTTATCATAAGAGAGATGTGCTTTATGGCTTCTATTCCGCAAAAAAGGCCATAAGCGAAAACGATAATGTCTATCTTGTTGAAGGATATACTGATGTGATTTCGCTGTTTCAGGCGGGGGTGAAAAATGTTGTTGCTTCGTCCGGAACGATGCTGACAGAAGGACAGGTGAAGATGATTTCGCGTCTCACGAAGAATATAACGGTGATGTATGATGGTGATGCCGCTGGTGTGTCGGCTGCGTTGCGCGGTATCGAAATGTTGCTGCCGGCGGGACTGCATGCCCGCATCATACAGCTTCCTCCGGAGCACGACCCGGACTCTTTCGCTCGTGCGCATCGTGATTCGGAACTTGTTGAGTATCTGAATAATAACGCTACAGATTTTATCCTTTTCAAAGCAAGGGTTCTTTCTAAAAATCTGAATAACGACCCGCTGAAACGTGCCGAACTCGTAAATTCCATAGTTAAAAATATCGCCGATATTGACGATGTGATTTTGCGTGCCGACTACATAAAACACTGTTCTGAGATTTTCGGCTACAGGGAGGAGGTGCTGAATGTCGCGCTCCGCAAGCTGACCGTTCACAAGATGAAGAAGCAGAAGCCAGATGAGGAGCCGGCAGAGCTGACAGTGCCGCTGCAAGTTGCGCAGCCGGTGAGCGAGGCCCCATTCGATACGCTTGCCGCAGCCGAGAAAAATGTCCTTGAACTGCTGCTCCGCTTCGGAATCTATGTTGTTCTTGTCCCCGACAGGTACAGCTATGAAGATGGTACGTATGTCACCTCTCGAATCGACCAGTATGTGTTTGATGAGATTTTTGCCGAGGGCATTGCGTTTACGGTTCCGTTGCACCAGAAAGTTTATGAGGAGTATGCGAAAATTGCGGAAACAGCTCTGACACAGAAAGATATAGCCGTTTTCTTCGCTCGGCACGAAGACGAGCAGATTCAGAAGTTCGCCCTTGATTGCCTTGGTGCCGAAGAGCCGGTTTGCAGTCCCGAATGGAACAAGCGTTTTGATGTTGTCGTCAATTCGATGAGCACGCATGTCGGTATTTTGGGGAATGAGCTGATGAATGATATTAATATGCTGAAACTGAGATATTTGGAGAAATTTAAGGAGCAATTGATGAAAGAGTTCGAGACGCTTGACTGCAATGAGGAGGAACTAACGTCGCTGCTTCAGGCAAAGCTCAGCCAAGTGAACTCGCGCCGCCGCCAGCTCTCAGATTTGATGGGCATCGTTGTCACAAAGTAAATTACATTTTTATAATATAAGTCATGATTTTTTCAGAAAAAGAGATAGAACAGATACTTCAGTCGGGGCGGCAGCCTGCGGCGGTTGAGAAACAGTTTGAACATTTCAAGACGGGTTTTCCGCCTATTGATTTGGCGCGCCCCGCAACAAAAGGGGACGGCATTGTCTCATTGGGCGATGAGGAGATTTTCTCTCTGCTTGAGATGTACGACTCTTTTCTTGACGACAATAAAATCGCGAAGTTCGTTCCCGCTTCGGGGGCGGCGTCACGCATGTTCAAGGAGCTTTACTCTTTCCTCGACCTTGATGCTCCAAGCGAAAGGAGTGATTTTTTCATGGATAATCTTGAAAAATTCCCTTTTAAAGAGGATTTGAAGAAAGTCATGCACCGTGATGGGTTTTTATTGGAAGATGAAAAAAGAAAAAACAATTTTAAGCTGATAGTTGAGTATCTTTTGACTGAAAAAGGGCTCAATTACGGAAATCTTCCTAAGGGCTTGCTCCGTTTTCACACTTATCCCGATATTGTGCGCACCGCCGTTGAGGAGCACTTGGTTGAGGCGGCACTATACGCTAAAAACCGCGACAACACTTGTTATATGCACTTTACCGTTTCGCCGAGCCATCTCGAAAAATTCAAGGATCTGCTTGAGAATGTGCGCCCTCTCTATGAGAAAAAATATGGTGTGCGCTATGATTTTTCGTTTTCTGTTCAGGAGGCGGCGACCGACACTTTGGCGGCTGATATGGACAACAGGCCTTTCCACGATGACAAGGGAAATCTGCTTTTCCGCCCCGGCGGACACGGCGCACTCATCACAAACCTCAACCGCCTCAAATTCGATGCAGTTGTTGTGAAGAATATTGACAATGTCTGTCCCGAAGATAAAATCAATCCTACCGTAGTCTATAAAAAAGCTCTCATTTCGTATCTTCTTGATTTAAAGACGAAAACAGATTTTTATTTGCGAAAATTGTCTGCTGGAGAAGCTGATGACAAGATGAAAGCGGAGATGATTTCCTTTGCGAAAAACAAGCTTTTGATAGATGGTGTTGACGAGAATAATCTGATGGAAAAACTCAATCGTCCGATGAGGGTATGCGGCATGGTGAAAAATGAGGGTGAGCCTGGCGGCGGACCTTTCTGGGTGCGCGGTGAGAACGGAAAAACCTCATTGCAGATAGTTGAAAGTTCGCAGATTGACCTTAAGAATCCGGAGCAAAAAGCCATTGTTGACAAAGCCACGCATTTCAATCCGGTTGACATGGTCTGTTCGTTCAAGGATTTCCGCAGCGGTTACTTCGATTTGACCAACTACATTGATGAAAAAACAGGGTTCATCTCTTCAAAATCGTATGGCGAACGCACTTTGAAGGCGATGGAACTTCCAGGACTGTGGAACGGAGCAATGGCAAAGTGGATAACTATTTTTGTCGAGGTTCCGCTCGCAACCTTCAATCCCGTGAAGACCGTATTTGACCTGCTACGCAGATAGGTAGCGCGAAAATTTGTTTGTGCGGTGAAAAAAAGGTTGACAAATCAAGTGAATGCCAACCTTTTATTAATCTTCATGTATCCTAATGGACAATCATTAAGGAACTTGCTTCTAATTATCGAATGTTAGTGTCAACAACAGTAAATTCTCTCTTATTCCTGCTGATACCATTTCACTTTCTGCGAAGCGTACATTAGAATAGCGAGAATAACAAAGAGACCGATGCTTCCTGTGAGGAGCGCGTAAGTTTCGAGTTGAAGAAGTATGTAAATGAAAATGTATAGCACAGTGAGTAGCAGTCCGACCAAAAGCGCGGTTTTCCTGATTTTCAATATTCCCGCCAAATAAGCGGTAATCAGCGAGTTAGTCATTAGCATCGCGATTATATATGCCCATAGGAACGGAATGTGCTCGCAGAATGAAAGCAGCAGCGTGTAGAACATTATCAGCGCTATGCCGATGAGCAGGTACTGGATAGGGTGTATCTTTGTGCGATGGTGTTGCTCAACAAAGAAGACAGTCGCAAATGTCAGGAAAATGAACAGATATGCGTATTTTATGCTTCGTGTTGTCTGCTGGTATTGGAGCACGGGCACTTTAAGTTCCACACCGAACTCGTTGTTTGATTTGCAGCAGATATTTTCTTTGTTGTATTTGTAGTAGTCTTCATTGTATCCATCATAATATGAGTACATATCCCATACGTACACTTTTTGCTCGAAGTCGCGGTTTATAGCAAGTGTTTTCCATGTGGCTGTGAACCCCGTGTCGCTTACGGTGCGCGTTATAGGCAGCGAGTTCCCCTGAAAACTCGGTGAAGCGCAGTTTGAAGTCAAGTTTACTTCTGTGACATTGCCCAAAGGCATGAAATTCAACTTTTCTGAACCTCGAAACATCAGCTTTGTGGAATATTGTACAGGCTCGCCTTCCTGAATTTCGGACATCGGGACTGTGCAGTGCAATGTCGTGCCTAATTGTTTGTCCTTGCACACTTTCATCTTGTAATCCTTCCCGTTGAAATTGAATGTCACATTGTCGGTCAGGCCGCGAATATCGTTTAAAGAGACAAGTATTTCTGTTTTCTCCAAATTGTATTGCGACAAAGAGTCCTCAGGCAGGAATGTCGTCACGAAAGTTCCGTCAAGGTCTAAATCTGCGGTGTAAACCATTGCGTCATATATACCGCGCGACCTCTTTTCGGATACGACATTTCCTTGAATATTAAGTTCTTCCGGAAGAATGTATATGTCGGGAAGTTTGGAGGAGCTGTTTGCCGGAATGTGCAGCATCGGTCCGATTACGCACTGCTCTTCACCCCATAATTCATAAATCTCTCTTTTAGCCGCTTCGGCAGTTGAATCGCGTTCATCAATAAAATGTAGTAAAATCGGTATGGGAATAAGTAATATTAAACTTAGTATGCCGATAATCAATAGTTTAATGCCAACTCTGGCGTTTTTGAAGAACCCTTGATTTTCAGGTTTTTTTGTTGGCGGGGCTACTTTTACTGTTTCTGGCCAGTTTTTTTTGCCTTCTTCATTTGGAATGTTTTCTGTTGTCATTTTTCTGTGGATTTAAATTATTAACAATTTGATTATGAATATTTTAATTGCGTGTATTATATTTAATGTTTTTTGCCGTATGGTTTATATTCAAAGAAATCAACTTTTGCAATTTTGAAGAAAAATTTCGAGAGCGGAAATATGTTCGGCGAAGGCTGTACGTCCTTTTTCTGTAATCATGTAGTTGGTATTAGGCTTTCTGCCGATGAATTTTTTCTCGCAGGTGATATATCCTGCCTCCTCCAAATGCCTGATATGGCTTGCCAAATTGCCGTCAGTCACCTCTAACAGTGACTTCAGCGCCGTGAAGTCCATTGACTCATTGGCAGCCAGCACAGACATAATCCCCAGCCGGATTTTGTTCTCAAAAGATTTGTTCAGTCCGTCAATAATAGTCATATCAGAATTTTTTTCTTTCAAACATAATCACGTAAACAATTCCGAATATTATGTGCATCACGCTAAAACCTAAGAACCAGAATAGTATAGCGTGTTTCACTGTAAGGCAGTCTGCAATTCCAAGCGCAAGTTCCGCGTATCCGAGCCACCTCAATGCGGGATATGTGTAGTGGCTGCTGTTGACAAGTGCAAGGCCGTAGAAAAGAAGCATAATGGAAGAGGTGAGACCGTAGTGCTGCTGCATTATAAGCGCGATGCTAACGAGGCCGCCCGCAGCCAGCGGAAGGAAAAAATCGGTTAGCATCTGGCGCATCCTTTTGTCAAAGGCAAAACGGAGGTTGTGCCGCTTTGATTTCGCAATAGCCATGGCGAATACTGTCAGCAGCGACAATGTAAAAAGCGACAATGCGATAATTGTCGCAAGGCGTATTTTTGCAGGAGTGTTTAGTGTGGCATCAAT
The DNA here is from genome assembly GCA_902774205.1 of uncultured Bacteroidota bacterium. Lineage (GTDB taxonomy): Bacteria > Bacteroidota > Bacteroidia > Bacteroidales > WCHB1-69 > RUG11942. The sequence goes on from CACYHL010000027.1 coordinate 6,347, forward strand.
ATTCTCAAAAAAAGGAAATAGATTAACAGCTCCTACCAATGCCGCGGCAATTGCAGCCGCCACCGCCGCATACAGCCCTACAATTATGATTGAGTAGCCGCTAATGGCTTGAAACCGTGATGATTTGCTCATCATATCACGTATGTCATCTAATGTTTGTT
>CACYHL010000027.1:6512-22512 GCA_902774205.1 uncultured Bacteroidota bacterium
CACCTCGTTCTTTTCCATAATTTGATTGGTTTTAAAAAGTACTTTGTGCTGCAAAGATAATATTTTTTTTAAAATCCAATATGGTAAAGAAAAATTTTTCGGAAAATTATTGAGGAAGACGTTACCCCTTTGTACACAAAATAGTGAACATTAATTTGATGAAAGATTAAACGGTGGAATGGATTTTCATGACCATATTACACGTAACACACACGAAATGAATCGTATTGCGAAATAAATTGAAAACAATGTGTCAAATTAGAATTTTGCGCAAAATGTAAAAAACACAGACTAATTGACAGTTTACACTGACAATTGAAATTGGTAAACTTTACGTTTCTTCTTCAAAAGATAACTTAAATATCCAACTTCTGTCCGAATGCCAAGTCGCCGGCGTCACCGAGTCCGGGGACAATGTACGATTGAGATGTGAGCTCATTGTCGATAGCCCCGACCCACAATGTGCAGTTGTTACCTGCCAAATTGTTTTTCAGGAACTCCACACCCTGCGTGCTGGCGATAACAGAAACGATGTGCGTGTGTTTCGGCTTCCCGCTGCACAAAAGTTCATTGTAAGCCAGCAGCATCGATTTTCCGCTTGCGAGCATCGGGTCAGAAAGAATAAGCGTTCTGCCACCGAGATCTGGTGAGGCCATGTAATGCAATTTAATCTCAAAAGTGCTGTCTTTGTGATGTTTGCGGTATGCCGCTATAAAAGCGTTCTCCGAGCGGTCGAAGAAGTTGAGCAGCCCTTGGTGCAACGGCAGCCCTGCGCGGAGTATTGTTGCGAGCACTGGCATCTCTTGCATCAGCGACATTGAAAGGCTCCCGAACGGGGTTTTTATCTCCTGCTCTTTGTATTCGAGACCTTTGCTTATTTCGTAAGCCATTATCTCGCCGATACGCTCAAGATTTTTGCGAAAACGCATTGGGTCTTTCTGAACCTCAATATTGCGTAATTCGGAAATAAAATAGTTGAAAATGGAATTGTCCAATCCTAAATTATGAACTGTCATATATCTTATGTTTTTTTCGTCAGATTAAAAAAAAAGGGAAAACTTTAAAAGTAATCCCTTTTTTCAAAAGATTTATCTTTAATTGATCAATGCCTCGAATTTTGATGTCCTCTTATATTTCTTAAATTCGGCATCTTTTTTCGCTGTCTTCTTATAAGAAGCGTCTCTGTCAATAGCTTCTTTCAAATTGGTGTAAACACCATTTTCGTCAGAAAGCCTTGCTGCGAGCACTGCCTGCAAATAATAGACTTTCGCGTCTTTGTCGGCGATGCATTCAAGTGTTGATTTTGCCGAATCGTAATTCTTTTCAAGAACATAAAGCAGAGCCATGTTATAGTCGCAGTTTCTGTTGTTCATCATCTGTTTTGCGCCCGCATAGTCGCCTGAAGTGATTTTTGCGAGGGCAAGGTTGTAGTTTTGGTTGACTGGCTCGGTTGCCGCTTTCTGAGACTGTTCGAATTTCTTCATAGCCTCGTCTTTGTTGCCTGAAAGATATTCTGCGATGCCCATATTATTAAGTATCATGCCGTTATCTGGAGAAACAGCGTCAGCCTTGTTCAAATTGCTCTTCGCGTTATCGAGCATTTCGGTGTTGCCGGTCTTCAGATATTCGTCAATCTGCATTGCAGCGAGGTTGTTGTAAGCGCGCCAGTCTTTCTGATACTCTTCCTTCTCAGTTACAGTTGCATAGATATCTTTCTTCGCCTTTGCATCCTTTTCCATGTAAGCGGCATAAAGAAGCTCGTTCAGACCAAGTGTGTCAGGATTTGTGGAAGCCAGCTCTTTGATTTGCTCGTCTGTGAAGTTGTTCTTGTTGCAGCGCATAGTGACCTCAACACGGCGGAGCGGAGGAAGAATCACATCTTTTATCTCATTATAGATGTCAGTCATCTCGCGGATTTTCTGTTCGCTCATAGCCTTGTCAGACTGTGAGCGGACCACGTTCAGAATCTGGTTTTTCTCTGCGATGGAAGATTTCTCCACAGCTTTTTCAAAGCCGCTCCAGTCTTCGCCTGAAGCCTTGTTCTCGTACTGGAATTCAGGTTTCGGCATATCCTTGTATTTCAGACCGTTCTTCTTTGCGTATTCTTTCTGGTATTTTTCGAACTGCTGTTCGAACCATTTCTTGCCCTGTTCTGTACGTTTGTTAGAAAGGTCCTGATTGTTAGACTCTTCACCTTCTGGAGAAGCCCAACCGGTGATAATCATTTTTTCAACTTTACGGCCTTCTGCGACGAAATCCATGAATTTCTGAACAGCGTCTTTCGCAACTTGATCTTTGTTCAGTTTAAGATTCATGTTAAGATCAGACTTGTTAACCTCGAAATAGACGACACCTGTCTCGGAAACAAATTCCGGTTTGTACTGGTGTTCAGCCAGCATGATATTGGTGCCGTTGCCAGCTGAAGCTTTCTCTTTCAGCGCCGGTGTGAGGCCTGAGCGTGAACTTGTGTTCGCAATGCCCTCACCAAGGCGGCGCGGCTCGAAATCATGTGATTTCTTTTTCAGATTGGCTTGGCCTTCAACAAGGATAAGAGCTTCCTCCAACTGGTCGCTGTAATCGAAAGAACCTGTTGTTGAGAACTTTCCGCCTGTTTTATAAGGAATGACAGTACCTGTTGCGTTTTTCGCTTTCTCACCTTGCAACTTGATAGGCTCAAGAGCGAGTTTTTCGCCGTTATACTCCAAAACTGGAGTGATTGTCATTGTGGCTTTCTTCTTCATGTACTTCGCAGGGATTTCGCCTGTAATCTTGTACTCGACCTTGCCGCCCTTGTTTTCCAAATCAGGGTTTTCAAGTTGAACAGTAACTTCCGGATAACGTTTAATCATTTTTTTCAGGCCGCACCCGAAGAGCATTATGGCCGATAAAACGCAAACTGTAAGGATTTTAATGTTTTTCATATATTATTTTATTGATTTTTAATACTTTACATTTTTTACCTTTAATTTTGCAAATATACATAATTTTTTTTTGCCACAAAGCATATTTTTAAAAATTCAAAACAATATTAATTGTATCTTTGCAATCATCAAAAAAAATTCAGACAATGAACCTATCATCATTATTCACAAAAGATATAGCAATAGATTTAGGCACCGCCAATACGGTGATTTTGCATAACGAGAACATTGTTGTTGACGAACCTTCAATCATCGCCATTGACCGCGAAACAGGAGAAATTAAGGCTGTGGGCAAAAAGGCGATGATGATGCACGGAAGAGGGCACGAGAAAATCCGCACCATCCGCCCGTTGCGTGACGGCGTAATAGCAGACTTCAAATCCACTGAGATGATGTTGCGCGAATTCATCAAGATGACGACAAACCGCAACAGGCTCTTGCCACCATCACTGAAAATGGTAATCTGTATTCCGTCAGGCATTACCGAAGTGGAGCAGCGCGCTGTGAAAGACACCGCCGAACAATCGGGGGCGAAAGACGTTAGAATGATTTACGAGCCTATGGCAGCGGCAATCGGTAGCGGCATTGATGTGCTTGACGCTCAGGGAAATATGATTATCGACATCGGCGGCGGGACAAGTGAAATCGCAGTCATCTCTTTGGGAGGTATCGCCACAAGCAAATCCATAAAAATTGCGGGTGACGAATTCAATGAAGACATAATCCAGTTCATGCGCGCTAACCACAACCTCTCAATCGGTGAGCGCACCGCTGAGGAGATTAAAATCAACGTGGGAGCCGCCATTGACGACCTTGAGAACCCGCCAGCGGATTACGAGGTTATGGGGCGCGACCTGCTGCAAGGGATTCCGGTCAAAAGGACAATCAACTATCACGAAATCGCACACGCATTGGAGAAGTCAATATCGAAAATCGAATCTGCTGTCATCAAGACTTTGGAGGAGACGATGCCTGAGCTTTCCGCGGATATTTACACCAATGGCATATATATGGCTGGCGGCGGCTCTCTGCTCCGCGGACTCGACAAGCGTATATCAAAAATAACGAGTCTTAATGTCCATGTCGTTGATGACCCGTTGAAGGCAGTCGCGCGCGGCACCGCAATCGCTCTCAAGAACTACGATAAATTCACTTTCCTTATACAATAAGCGCTACAGAATGTCGAAGAAAAACAAAACACTGCTGCTATTTTTAATCGCTAATCTTTTATTCTCAATAACTTACGGACAAAGCATAAATACTGACGCAAAAACTGCCCGCGAAGTTCTTGCTTCGGGGAACATGCGCAAAGCGATAAAGCACTATACGGAACTTCTTCGCGTTCACGAGAACAACACCGAATACAACGCATACATCGGTTATGCCTACCTGAACTCGCGCATTGACAGGACCAAGGCGGTGGAGCATTTGGAAAAGGCTGCGAAAAGCCGCACCGCTGACGCTTATATCCACTATGACCTCGGCAAGGCATACATGCTATGCTACCGCTTCGACGAAGCGATCGAGTCATTCAAGACCTTCCAGTCGAAAGTGGCGAAAGAGCAAGAAGGTGACCTGCCCGCACAACGCCAGATTGAGATGTGTGAGAACGCAAAAATGCTCATGCCTCTGAGAAGCAATGTTGACATTCAAAACATCGGAATACTCAACACAGAGTTCCCTGATTTCAACCCATACGTTGACGAGACCGAATCGACAATAGTCTTCTCGACAAAACGCGACAAAAACTCACCAGCGGTTGAGGACGTTGACGGATTCAAGACTTCTGACATTTACATCAGCACGTTCAACGGGAAAGAGTGGGAGAAGCCAAAACGCCTGCCAAATACAGTCAACACATCGTATATTGAAGAGAGTGTGGGATTTTCGGCCGATGGCACATGGCTTTTCATCTATGCTGACAATCCTTACGGACTTGACGATATTTTCCTTTCTGAAAAAGTGAAAAAGAATTTTCAGAAAAGTGAAAAACTGAATATAAACACAGAGTACAAAGAGCAGGGGGCGATGATGTCGCCTGACGGCAACTGGCTTTTTTTCTCCTCTGACCGCCCCGGCGGTTACGGTGGCTTCGACATCTACTACTGCAAAAAACTGCCTAATGGCGACTGGAGTTTCCCAATCAACGCTGGAAATGACATCAACACACAGTATGACGACAGTTACCCCTACCTCGCTCCTGACGGCACAACTTTCTTTTTCGCATCTCAAGGGCACAACAGCATTGGCGGTTACGATCTTTTCAAATCCGCATGGAACGAAGACAACCAGACTTTTGTCACGCCCGATAACCTCGGTTTTCCGATCAACACACCAGATGATAACAAAACAATATCTGTTTCAAAATCAGGCAGATACGGATATATCAGCGATTTCAGGGAGAAAGGTGCGGGCGACCTTGACATATACAAAGTGACATTCTTGGACGTGCCAGCTCCGCTCTACATTGTGACCGCAAAAATGATGATAGCCGACAGCACTGTGCTCACTCCGCAAGAGATCGCCGCGACAGAATACAAGATTGAAGTCAAGGACGCCGCCACAAGACAAATAACAGGCACCTATCGCCCGAACAAACACAATGCACAGTTTTCAATCGTCTTGAAATCAGGGTTTTACATATTTGACTTTTATGTAAACGGCGCCAAAAAACAGACTTTGGAATACACCATTGACGATCGCGAGCCGTTGCGGAACAATCAGACTATTGACATTTTAGTGAAGGAAAATGATTAAGCTTATCATTTTTGACTTGGATGGTACGCTGCTGAACACCATTGACGATTTGGCGGACAGTTGCAACCATGTTCTTGCCGCGCACGGCCTCCCCGCGCACGAGACAGGCAAATACAACTATTTTGTAGGAAACGGCATACGCAAACTGATAGAGCGTGCCATTCCTGCCGAACACAGAACTCCCGAAAACATACAAGCCATATATGACGACTTCATGGACTACTACCAGCAACATAGCGCTGACAAGACTGCGCCCTACGAAGGAATCACCGAGACTTTGGAGAAACTTGATACAATGGGAATAAAAGTGGCGGTCGCATCGAATAAGGCGCAGGTGGCGATGGCTCCGCTATTGAGTCATTACTTCCCGACTGTGAGATGGGCTGCGGCGTACGGACAGCGCGAGGGTGTGCCTACGAAGCCCGCACCGCAGATTGTTTACGACATTTTGGAAACCGCGGGGGTAAAAAAAGAGGAGGCTTTATATATTGGAGACACGGGGACTGACATGGAGACCGCCGCAAACGCCGGATTGTACAAAATCGGCGCCGCATGGGGGTTCCGCACCCGCGAAGAACTCACCGCCAACGGTGCCGATGTGATTATCGACAAGGCCGAAGAGTTAATTGACGTGCTCCGCCGCTACTCTTGCTGAGACTTGCCCCAACTGTCTTCAGGAAAAGTACAGTAATACGTTCCGCCTGCCACAGCAGTAAATGTATAGGTCTCGTCTGTCGCATAAAATGTGTAACCGCTTGCTTGCACAACTCTTATCACATGGTATCCTGTTCTGACATTGTAACTTTTAGAGGAGTGCCCGCTAATTGTCGTCTGATAATCACCATCGAAATAAAATTTGTAAGGATTAGATGAAATATTATTGAGGATAAGTGTAGCTCTGTCACTTTGGTAACTCGAGCCCCCACCGGAACTGCCTGATCCTGAGCCAGATGAGTTTGAGCTTATGTTTGAATTATTTCCAAGGTCTTTACCACAGCCGGAAATGGCAAGTGTAAAAAATGTGATTACAGCTAAAAATAAAATCTTTTTCATGTTTTTTTCGTTTTAATGTTAAAATGTGAATGATATTAATTGATCTGGTCCGGGTTTTTGGTTAATGTAGCCATTTTCTCTGTTTGGGAAGAACAAATATCCTGAAGCCTGTTCGGAATCTATCCTGCCGTATTTTGTTCTTGGCAAAGTGAATGTCTTTGTTGAACGTGCGGGTACAATTCCGATATATTCACCTGCAACGTATATTTTTCGGGCATCTGTGTGTCTGTTTGTGATTTGCAGTCTGTAATCTTGGTTTTCCGCCTTGCCTTGTGTCACGCCGATGGCGATAGCTGCCGCAGCAGCTGCAGCCGCCACACCCACTCCTATACCAATAGCAGCATTGGTCTCCCGTCTTTCATCTCTTGCCTGTATATTTCTTTGTATCAACGCATTATTCTGTCTTATAAAATCCGCGCTGTTGTCATTGAATGTGTAAACATTTGGGGTGCCGGAACCATTTAGTCTTATATTATAGAAATTGAATCCTCCAGGCTGTGGCGTCTCCATAATATCCAAAAAATTTGAGAATTCAGGAATCTGGTCATAATAAAGTGTGTAAGTGAGAATATTCCCTGGTTCAACATCAGTCTTATGCCGGTTTCCGATATTGATGTTCTTGGCGTCACGAAGCATATAATGCTCATTTGTGCGCTTATCAAGTATATAGCCGCCTTCTGCTATGTATATTGTACTATAGTTTGTGGCAGCATACTTGAATGTTACCTTTGTGTAGCTTCCCACATTTTCAATTTTTGTCAAAAAACAATTTTCACAATCTGACGTACTATAGGTAGAAAATTCAGACTGCGAATAACTATTGTACTGGGCGTTAGTATTACTTGTATTGAATACGGTGAAAAAAACGGCTGAAATCAAAATAAAGAATCTCTTTTTCATGATTATTTTATTAGTGTTCGACTTAAAATATCATTTTTAAATGTCACAATTCTTTTTTTGTGTGACATTAATATTTGCAAATTTACCATTGTCAAGCACTTAAAATGAATCATTGTAATAAACCCCCGATTTTTTGTAACGAAACACCTTATTTTTGTATTCTGAATTTGTCTTATAACCATTATTTTTGTACTAAAAATTTTCAACTATGACTTGGAACAAATTTTTCTCTTTATACGGAGGACCTTTTTTGGAGATAGTACTCTTTATTTTTATCTCAATTCTGTCAATATGGGCTATTTATCATCTTCTTTCAAAAGCTTTGCTTTTCTTTAAAATCAAAACAAAGAAAGAATTGTTTTCTGAAAATGAGGCATTGAAAAAAGAGAATGAGCGTCTGTTAGACGAGATTAACCGTCTTGACATTGGAAAAGCCACTACCGGCATTGCTATATTGGGGCCGTTGAAAATAAAATGCGACACCATTTTGTATATTGTCTCCCAGCCATTTGAGCAGCCGAGCAACAATAACTCACGGATTAAAATCATTCATTACGTTAACAGCGAAAAGACAGATGCAGTTTACGCCACATTTGAATATATAATAAGCCAACTGCCTGATTATTTTATGCTTGTGAACAAAAATCAGATTGTGAACTTGAAGGAGGTTTATAATGTGCAGGGTAATGAACTCTATCTGAAGAAATTGAAATCCTCATTCATAATATCAGATGCGAAAAAAGAAGAGTTTGAGCAGCGTTGGTCGCAGCTTGCCCTTTCCGACAACACAAAATGATAGTTACAAAAGCATTGATAACACCGTTATTATCAATATATTACCGCAAACTTCTCAATCTCGAAATTATCTTGGTTTGCGGGCAGCGTCTCAACAACACCGAACTGGAAAACAGGGAAAAGTCCCCATGTGTGAACTGTCTGTTTGTTCTGCTGTAGAGCCACTTTCGCAGGCACTGCCTTGCGGATGCGGTACCCGCTGTTAGGAACGTATTTCTCTTCCTGCGACTTTTCTGACAAAAACTTCACACGCTTTTCGTGTGTGACCTGCGGCTCAATAACCAACTGATAATTGTTGCTGGCGTTCTTGGCGTCAGTTTTCAATGAAAAACCGCCGTCAGCCGACATCGAGAAGATATGTATTGTCTGAGCCCCACTTTCATTAGGTGTCACTATGATAGTGTAGTGTTCCTCATCTTCAAGAGTTATGCCTGTGAAAAGGTCAAGATAGTTTTTCTCCCAGCTGTTAAGCTCGTCAATCATAAGGTTCAGCGCCTCTTTGCTGTATGCCACCTCCTGCACTCCAGAAGTCAGATTGTAGCGGTCTTTGCGAATCTGAATTATGAAGTCGGCAGCCTCCTGAGCCTTCTGCGCGACAGTTTTAGTGACCTTTTTCGTTGTGTTCACAGGAATTTCCGTAACAATGCTGTCAACAAGCTGTTTAACCATGTAGGTGTCCTCTTCTTCAATATATGTCAGTTCTGAGTAATTTTTGAAAAAATCGGGAAGTTTGGTGGTCATATTCTTGTACTCCTCAGTGAAAACAATCTCTTCTTCTTGCAACGGAATTTTGCTGTACAATTTCGTGAGATAACTCTCTTTCACTTGATTTTTAGAGAGTTCCACAAGAAAAAGTCTGGAAGTGTCAGGCGTTTCAAAAGAGGATATTTTCACATCGTGAAGTTTGTAATGTGTCTTGTTCGCGGTGATGATATTGTTTAGTCCGAGGAGCTTTTCGGCATATTCAGCATAATATCCTTTTATTTCAGTGGTTCTGGTGACAGTGACATCAATTTTAAAAGATGTCTTGGGAAGTGTGTAGTAGAATCCGTTGGTTTCAGGCAGCAGCACGCCTTCTTCGTGCTTCGCGGGAAGCTCAGTAACTTTTTTTTGCGCGAAAGCTTGCGCCGAAACGATCAGCACGAGCGTAAAAAACAGGACTCTTTTCATAATATGTTGTTTGTCAATTGTTTATTTCAGAATACGTTTGATAATGCGCAGAGAATGTGTGTAGCACCCAGTCCCCTTGTTGAAGATTCCGGACTGGTCGAGCGTGTCAATCCTCACTTTTCCCGAAGCGTGAAGTATTTTCCGGTTATCGCACACAATTCCGACATGAATGATGTCACCCTCGCTATTTTGGAAGAAAGCCAAATCGCCGGCGCGCGCCTCATCAACGAAATCGACAAGCTCACCCAGTTCGGCCTGTTGGGAGGCGTCACGTGGAAGGCTAATGCCGATACTTTTATACGCAAGCTGTGTCAGTCCTGAGCAGTCGATGCCGAGCGGGGTACGACCGCCCCAAAGGTATGGGGCGTTAAGGAACATTGCGGCGAAGCGCAGCAGTGAGTGCTGTTGCGGAGTCAGCTGCGGCGGAGCGGGCTGCTCCTCCTTTTCGAGCAGCGACATTGAGAATATGCTGTTACCCAAAATCAGCGTGTCGTCTTTCGGATATGGAAATGAAGCCCCCGCAAATATCGGGAAACTTATTCTGCTGATGAAATCTTGGATAAAGAACATATATTCCGTCACGACATATTTCTCTGCCGAAATGTAATTCTCAACATCTTTCTCGTGCAAGGGATTATGCATTTTCTTATCTATCCAACCTTCATAATTACAATCAAAAGTGCTGATTTTTAACCATTTGTCTTTAGTCTCAATCACTTTATAGGCGTCCCCGAAAATAAGCTGGGAGACCATTTCGGCTCTTTCCGATGCCTCTGCGCGCATTGGCAGGGCTGCTATGTCACAAACTCCGTACATAATCGTTTAAAATGGAAGGTCATCGGCACTGTCTTCGGCGGCGGTGTCGGTGAAAGTTGTTATTTCGGGTGCGGTTTCCGGCAAGGTCGCAGCGGCGGGCTGAGACGGTTCGGCTGCAGTGCCCTGCGGCTGCCCCGCCAGCGCGATTTTCCACGCGCGCACGTCTGTGTACCATTTCCCGTTATATTCGCGTGAGCTGATGTCGAACGAGACCACAACCGTGACACCAATATTGAACGAATTAAGCATGTCAACCTTGTCACCCCACAACGAGGCGCATATTTTCTGCGGGTACTGCGAGTCGGTGGTCTCAATCACGAACTCTTGTTTCTGCCAGTTGCTGCCTGACTTTCCCACTCCCGATTGCAAAGCAAGTTTCTGAATTAGTCTGCCTGTTACTTCCATGATTTTCTCAGTTTTAATTTTTGCAAAAATACAATTAAATTCGGAAAAAAAACGCAAAATCCGGAAGCGGATATTTTCAGAAAAACGGTTGAAAAAAACGCTATTTTTTCATCAGATAACTGACTACCGCTGTCCAATCCGGAAATTTTTCGGACCCGAAAGGAATGAGTTCGCCTTTGAAATTCGCTGTTCCGTTCTTGTGCGGACGGTCGTCAACAAGGTAAGCTCCCTCATTAAGATATTTGTGGTGCGATATAATCACTTTTTTGTACACCGGAGAATCTTTGCCAATGCCGAAGTATCTCTGAATCCAGCGCAGTTTGTCGCTTGGCGCGCTCTGGTTGTGCCATGGTGCGGAGGTGAGCACATAAACATCGAATTTTTCACTCAGTTTGTAGAATGCGTCTATAGCCCCCGGCATCGGGTTCATACGGTTGAATAATCCTGGAACGACATCTGTAAATCCGTGATACTGAAGTCTTTCCAATTCTGTAAGACTATCTTGCCCGCTTTTCCAGTCAACAAGAGTGCCATCCATGTCAATGTATAAAATGGGCTTATTTGTTACAATATTTTTTTTCTCACTATTCTTTTTCTCTACTCTATCAAAATATGTAATAGCTTGATTTATAGAAGAGTATAATACATCTTCTGCAAGATGGCTATGACCGCCCTCAACCCAAATGCAGTTTGATGACTCGTTATTTCCGTTTTCGCCATAATTCCCATATTTTCCTGCAAAAAAATCATGATAATGCAGTAATTCGTCACTTTTTGAAAAAATTCCGAACATGTTATCTGGCGTATTGTCGCGGTGACACTCGTAGATGTTGAATTCAACTGCGCGGCACATCTCAATCGCCCCCTGCGGCAGTTTCGCAAGTTTTGGCAGCTCTTTCGAGGGGAAACAGCATGGGTTTATCACTATCTTGTTGACAATCTTTTCCGTATCTTCGTCTTTCTTTATAAAAAGATTGTAAATACTTCCTAATGAGGAAGATACGACAGTATCAATATTGTTTTCGCGAATTATTCTCTCAATCTGCTTTATAGTGCCCAAAGTGTCAATAAGGTTAAAAGTCTCAAGGACCCAATTGAAATTTGGGAAAAGTTTTTTTAGGGTATTTCCTGTATATGATTCCTTATTGCTTTCAAATCCGTGGATATAGAGTATGTTTTTCATAAAAAAGACGACTTTTAAAACACAAAAATACCACTTTTTAGCAAAATATCTTTTTTTATTATTTTTGCCGCGAAAAAAAACTGAAAATGAACACTTTTAAGCCAAATGTGAAAATTATAGCCTTTGATGCGGATGACACTCTGTGGGACAATGAGCCGTACTTCCAAGTCGCCGAGCAGGTTGCGGCTTCTCTCTTGACTGCTTACGGTACGCCAGAAGAAATCTCAAAGTCGCTTTTTGATATTGAGATGAAAAACATGGAAGACTATGGCTACGGTGCGGTTGCTTTCACTATGTCGTTGATAGAGAATGCGGTAAAGATGAGTGGCGGTGAAATTTCCGGTGCCGACATCGGGAAAATAATTGAGGCTGGCAGAACACTCGTGCGTCTGAAAGCCACTCCGCTGAAAGGAGTGAAAAAGACATTGCAAACTCTTCGTGAAAACGGAAAATATATGCTTGTTGTCTTCACAAAAGGTGAACTTCTGACACAAGAAAACAAACTAAAACGTTCTGGTTTATTGCCGTTTTTCGACAAAATTTTCATAGTTACGGACAAAAAAGAGGAAGATTACGAAAAATTGTGTGAAGACCTCGATATAAAGCCTTCGGAGCTGCTTATGGTCGGTAACTCGCTCCGCTCTGATGTGTTGCCAGCTTTGAATATAGGCTCTTTTGCGGTGCATATCCCGTCAGAAGTAATGTGGCAGCACGAAGTGATTGATGATTTTGAGCATGAGAGAATGGCTCAACTGCCTGAATTTGAGAAACTTTTGGAAATTTTATAAAAAAATGTGCGATATGAAGAAAAAAATAGATTTTCTCACAAGGTTGATGAAAAATAACAGAAAAGAGTGGTTTGATGAGCATAAAAGTGAATTTTTAGAAATTCAGAACGAATTTAGGGAATTCACAAAAAAACTGATAATTGGCATATCCACATTTGATGATTCTGTAGCAGGACTTGATGTTCCGCAATGCACATACAGGATTTATCGTGATATTCGGTTCTCTCCCAATAAGTTACCGTACAAAACTCACTTAGGCGCTTATGTCTGCCCTGGAGGCAAATGTTCGGGGCGCGCCGGCTACTATTTCCATATAGAACCCGCTGAGTCAGAATATCTTGACGGAAGTTTGCTGGCAATTGGCATATATAATCCCACTCCGGCAGTAACAAAAAGCATACGCGAGGAGATTCTTGTGAATGGGGAGGAGTTCGAGGCGGCAGTTAAAGAGGCGAAAAACTTTTTCTTTCCAGAAGACCAGTTTCTGCGCCGTGTCCCGAACGGGTTCCCGAAAGACCACAAATACGCTGATTATTTGCGACTTAAAACTTTTACAATGCTGCTTCGTCTTGATGACAAAATATTATATAGTGATAGGCTTTTCGATTTTGTAATGGAAAACTTTAAAAGCGCACATCATTATAATTCTCTGTTAAACAGAGCTTTTGATGTTGCAGAAGATTAACTTACTTCAATTTTCTCTGTTTGATTATCAATTCGGCGATCTGAACAGCATTAGTTGCCGCACCTTTTCGCAAATTATCTGCCACCACCCAGATATTCAATGATTTAGGTTGTGAAAGGTCACGTCTGATACGTCCTACAAATACCTCGTCTCTATCCTCGGCAAACAAAGGCATAGGAAATTGCAGGTTTGCAGGATCGTCAACTACTTCAACGCCAGGCATTTCATTGAGAAGACGATAGACATCGGCAATATCATATTCATTTTCAAATTCAATGTTAACAGCTTCGGAATGACCGCCTGTAACAGGAACACGAACCACTGTCGCTGTAATTTGTATATTATTGTCACGTAATATTTTACGAGTCTCATTAACAAGTTTAAGCTCCTCCGTCGTATAACCGTCTGGCTCAAAAGTTCCGCCGTAAGGGAAAAGATTCATATCTATCTGATAAGGATAGACTTTTTCGCATTGCTCTTTGCGGCGTTCAGAATACATCTGATGGATTGCCTTAATGCCGGTACCCGTGACAGATTGGTAAGTTGAAATCACTAATCTCTTGATTTTAAACGCCTTATGCAATGGAGCTAACGCCATTACCATCTGGATTGTTGAGCAATTAGGATTTGCAATGATAAAATCACTCTTTTTTATCACATCACCATTAATTTCAGGAACTACTAACGGGATATGGTCGTATGAACGCCAAGCGGAAGAATTGTCGATAACGACAGTCCCTTTCTCTGCAAACTGCGGTGCATAAAGCTGCGAAGCACTGCTGCCAGCTGAGAAAATTGCGATGTCAGGTTTCTGCTCAATAACCGATTCAACAGACATAACCTTATAAATCTTGTCTTTGAAGGCAATATTTTTCCCTACTGATTTCGATGATGCGGCAGGGAGAAATTCAAAATCTTGTAAAATTCTCTCTGACAATACCTTAAGCATTTTATTCCCAACAAGTCCGGTTGCACCAACTACTGCGATTTTCATATTTATTATAAAATTTTTATTAAAAATTGTTAATAACTATTGACAAACAATTGCAAAGATACTATTTTTGCGGAACTAAATGAATGAATTATGAAACATAAGACTAAAACGGCTCAAGTGACCATGAAAAAAGTATTTATTTTCTCGTTACTTTTATTTGTGCTATCAATTTGTAAATCACAGATTTGCGATGATTTCAGTGATGGCGATTTAAGCAATGGTGTAAGCTGGGTTGGCGATGTCGGAAGTTTCGGTGTGACGGAAGAAGGTATGCTTACACTCATTGGAAACGATGTGGGTAGGGCATACCTTGCGACCGCGCACACGCCCAATGAGGAAATTTTGGAATGGCACATCAGGATGAAGCTGAATTTCGCGCCTTCGGCAAACAATTTCGCACGATTCTACTTGCTCGCAGACAGAGCCGACCTTACAGACACGAAACTGAAAGGATTTTATCTGCAATTCGGTGAAAACCAAAGCAATGATGCAATTGAACTGTTTTATCGAGATGGTGAAACAAGCACATCTGTTTGCCGAGGTACAAACGGATTCATTAGCAACAATTTCGACTATAATATAAAAGTTGTGAAAGACGATGAAAACGTCTGGTATGTTTACGTTGACAATTTGCTGTGCGGAGAATACAATCTTGATTACGATTGCGAAACTGACTATGAAGCTGATGTCGGATACATGGGGATATTCTGCCAGTTTACGGCGAGCAACACAGGGAAGTTCTTTTTTGACGACATTTACTACGGAGCACTGCGTGTTGACACGGCTGCGCCCAAAATGACAGGTGTATCAACCACGACAACATTAAACCGCATAGAAGTAAATTTTTCAGAAAAGGTGACTCCAATAACGGCTTTATTATCAGATAAATACGTTATGTTGGAAGATAATGTTTCCCCTATTGAATGTCAATTTGCGGAGAACAGGTTTGACAAAATAATATTGACATTCGCACAGGAATTTGCAGATGGGAAAACATATCATCTGCGATGTGGTGGCATTGCTGATTATTCGGGGAACGTATCCACGGAGGACACGGCGGTTTTCCGCTTCCAAAAGCCAAAACGCAACGATGTGGTAATCAGTGAGATAATGGCAGATCCCTATCCTGTGGTAGGGCTGCCGCCAGCTGAATACTTGGAACTGAGAAACCGCACAGAGCGCCCAATCTCGTTATCAGGTTGGAAAATACAAACGGGAAGTGCGATACGCGAGCTGCCAGATGTCATCATAGATTCTGGAGGGTACGCGTTGATAGTGGGGAGCGGCTGCCAAAGCCTTTTCGCGGAATACAGCCCACTTGCGCCGATTTCATCACTGACAATCACTGATGCTGGGCAAAACATTATAAATCAAAGAGAGCGTTTATTGAATCTTCAAAAGCGTCAAAAACTAAAAGATTTACTTATCACGAAATTCATGCAAAGTTTGTCAAAGATTGTCGAAGAAGAATAAAAAATAATATTTAGGTATTGACAAAATAAATATAAAAGTATATGATATAGTTAAATAAGA
>CACYHL010000028.1 GCA_902774205.1 uncultured Bacteroidota bacterium
TATCTCTGCCGTCAATTACATCATCGACCATGCTGCAGAGCTGCATATTGATGCCAACCACATCACCATTGGCGGTGACAGTTCGGGAGGCAACCTTGCCCTGGCCACAGCTTTGTCAGAAACATGCCGCGGCAAAATAGAATCCTTGCTTCTGTTCTACCCTGTGACAAAGGCTTTTGACGATGGTTCGGAATCATGGAAGCAATATGGTAAAGGATTTGGTTTGGATGCCGAAATCAATTTCGGGGACATGCTTCCAATGATGGGCGAAAAAGGCTTTA
Source organism: uncultured Bacteroidota bacterium (assembly GCA_902774205.1). Lineage (GTDB taxonomy): Bacteria > Bacteroidota > Bacteroidia > Bacteroidales > WCHB1-69 > RUG11942. The sequence continues at coordinate 282 of CACYHL010000028.1, forward strand.
CTGCGGCTATCGGCGGCAGTTTTGTGAGCAAATATGAGAAGGCTGATGATCCGATTTTGGTCTTGCCGGCAAACGTGGCGTTGTGGGCGGCGCGCCTGAATTTCGGATATAAGGGCTTCCGTATCGAAGCGGAATATGCAGGGAAAATCAACGACCCCAATTATACAAACGGCTATATCTACAAAAACGGCGTGGCTTTCATAACCACCGCCTCCTACTCAATGAAAGGATTGGGCATATCGGCTTCTTTTATCCGCGCCGACAATATGGATTTCCGTTCGCAAAGAGATGTCGTCACAAGCACCAATCTTTTGTCTATCAATAACATGCCAGTAATAACTAAAAACTACACATATCAGCTTTTAAGCGGCTACAACTACTCCACACAGCCAAACGGACAGATTGGCGTGCAGGCACAAGTCAATTATAAAATACCGAAAAAGACGAAATTAGGCGGGAAATACGGCACCGACATATCTGTAGTATATTCTCGTATGCACGACATAGAGCGGAAATGGGGGCAGCCCGCCGACTCCACAGGCAGCTACAAAGGCACAGACGGTTATAAATCGGGGTTCTTTAAATTCGGGAAAGAGCTTCTGTATCAGGATATTGGGATAGAGATAAGCCACAAGTTCACGCAACGGTGGAGGTTAGAGTTATCGTATAACTTCGTGATTTACAACCTCGAATTTCTACAAGGCCACCCGGGAGAGCCGCTCGTACACGCGCACAATGTCGCCGCCGATTTATTGTGCAACATTAACACAAAACATGCGCTGCGACTTGAGTTGCAACATCTTTACACCAAGCAGGACGATGGAAGCAGTCTTTTTGCGATGTTAGAATATTCTGTCGCGCCACACTGGTTCATATCCATAGGTGATGAATGGAACTACGGCAACCCTGAAAAGGGGCACAGGACACACTTTTTCAACATTGCTGCAGCGTATGTGATAAAGACCACGCGCATCGCGCTCAACTACGGCAAAACCAAAGAGGGAATGCTATGCGTGGGCGGTGTCTGCAGAGAAGTCCCCGCATCGTATGGTGTCGGGCTGTCGGTAACCACTTCTTTCTGATTTTTCCACTATTTCCCTGTCGTCAGCTTGCGCGCCTCGTCGTTGCTGATCTTGACTTCGTTTTTGAACGATACGATAAAAGCGTCTGGGAAACCGTTCTCTTTCAGCTCTTTAAGAAGCACTTTCGCCTCCTCGAATGTCTTGGCATCACCTGATGTGTATTTCCACCAGTTGTTTTCCGAATATTTTTTCAGGTCGGCGGCGTTCTTGAATTTCGGATCTGTAAACGGAATATCTTCCGGTGAAGCATAAATCTGCACGCGGAAACGAACATTCAGCGAGTCATTCGGGACAGAAGGTTTCGGTGCGGGCTCCGTAGGTTTCGCCTCCTCACTTTTCTTATCCTCCTCCTCTTTCTTAGCGTTCTTTATTATCTTCTCCTTATTAATCGGTTCGACAGAAAGATAGGGCTTGTTCGTTCCTTCCATCTTATTCTTGTACTCGATGAAAGCGTTGTATATTGAGCGCGCCATTGTATTCTGCGCTTTTTCGTCCATCAGTATCGACTCCTCGTTATAGTTCGAGATGAAGCCAAGCTCAATAAGAATACTCGGCATCGCGACCTTGTAAAGCACCCAGAATCCCGCCTGTTGAACTTGCCTGTCGTAAATGTGAGTGTTCGCCACAAGGTTTTTCTGCACGGCTGCGGCAAGAATCGCCGAATTTTTCAGGTACGCTGAGGCATAAAGCGAGAAAATGACACTTGCCTCTGTTGAATTAGGATTAAAGCCCTCATAATTGTTCTCGTAATTTTTCTCTTTCAAGATGGCGGCGTTCTCCTGCCGCGCCACGGCAAGGTTTGCCTCCGAGCGGTGAAGTCCCATAACGTATGTTTCGACCCCGTGCGCCGAAAGATTTTTCGCGGCGTTGCAATGGATTGATATGAAAAGATCGGCATGGTTCTCGTTTGCATAACGCGCACGCTTGTACAAATCCACCGACATATCTTTTTTTCTCGTATAAAGCACCTCCACATCCTCGCAATTCTCAGAAATCAGCTTTCCCAATTTCAGAATCACCGACAATGTAATATCCTTTTCCTTGGCGCGTTTTCCCAATGCGCCCGGGTCATCTCCGCCGTGCCCCGCATCCAGCACAATCTTCTTTACTTTATTCGTCCCGCCAGACTCGCTCACCTGCCCAAAAACCATTGCGTTAAAAAAAGTTAAGACCATGCAAAATAAAAAGGCGATTTTTGAGTTCATAAGGGAAACTATTTTTATGTATTTTTGAATTTTTATTTTTACAAAAATACTGCAAAAAAAGAAATTGGTATCGTTTTGACGGAAAAAATATTTTTCGGGCTTAATATTGAGTGGAAGAAATATTTTATCTTTCTGTGTTTGAGTATTTTATATATGAATATCTACACTCAGCCGGAACAGTTTCCCACAAAAGACAGTTTGGCAGTTTTCTCTTTTGATTCTCTTTTTAATAAAAAAAACTCCTCAAATGCAGACACTTTATCTGCAGATACGCTTCAAAAAGATTCCACTTCTCTCAAAAAAATGTCACCAAATGCGATAAAAGAGAAGGTGAAATACGATGCCACAGACTCTATTCGGTTTGACATGAAAAGGCGGAAAGCGTACTTGTTCAACAAAGCGGTTGTGGAGTATGAGGATATGGTTCTTGAGGCTGATTATATAGAGATAGATTTCCAAAAGAACGAGCTTTACGCAAGCGGTGTGGCTGACGAACAAGGGAACATACACGGCTCACCGGTCTTCACGCAAGGCGAATACACATTCAGGACACAGGAGATAAATTATAATTTCACCACTAAAAAAGGGAAAATCTGGAATGTGATAACCACGGAGGGCGAAGGATACATTCATGGTGAGCAGGTGAAAAAACTTGACGACAACACATCTTTCATAAAAAAAGGAAAATACACGACCTGCGAACTAGACGACCCGCATTTTGAGATTGCCTTCACAAAGGCGAAAGTCGTGCCAAACGAAAAGATAATCACTGGCCCCGCATACCTAAGTTTTGTAGGGATTCCGACTTTCCTTGCGATACCGTTCGGCTATTTCCCGATACAGAAAGGGCGGAAATCGGGTATCATCATGCCGACTTTTGGCGAATCGACAAACCGCGGCTTCTATTTTGAGAATTTCGGGTTTTACTGGGGCATAAACGACAATATCGACCTGTTGATTGCGGGCGACATATACACTCGCGGCAGTTGGGCGGCGAAACTCCGTTCGAACTACGTTTTCAGGTACAAATGCAAGGGTAATTTCAACATGAGCTTCGCGCAGAACTTCTTCGGGGAGAAAGGCACGCCCTCGCGCTACCACACCAACGACTTCAAAATTTACTGGGACCACCAGCAAGACGCCAAGTCACATCCCACAACCCGCTTCTCCGCCCACATCGACATTGTGAGCCGAAGTTATAACACATACAACCCATCAAGTGTAAACGACTATTTGTCAAACCAATACACTTCAAAACTCAACTTCTCGACAAGTGCCGGCGGCGTGTTCTATTTTGACGCCACCGCCTCATATTCACAGAGCACACTTACCGGCGTGGTTGATTTTGCGCTGCCCGATATCAGTATGTCTGTCAACCAATTCTACCCTTTCAGGAAAAAGAACAAAACCGGAAAAATGAAATGGTACGACAATATAGCTTTGAAATGGAGTTCGCAGCTAACCAACAAGTTACAGACCTACGACTCTTTGGTGATGAAGCCGCAGACATGGGAGGAGTGCCAACTTGGAATGAAACATGTGATACCTTTAACAATCCCTATAAAACTCGGCAAAGCTATAAATTGGAACACGAGCGTGAACTTCACCGAGAAATGGTACTTACAGCGCACTGAAAAAATTTTCAGTGAGTACACCGACACATCAACGCAGACACAAGTCGGGCAGATTACGGATGTATTCAAACGTAATTTCTATGCAGTCCACGACCTTGACATCACCACATCGCTCACCACGAAAATATATGTCATGTACCAGTTTAAGAAAGGCGGACTCAAAGCGATACGGCATGTCATCACACCGAATCTCAGTTTCTCATACATTCCAAATCTGAGCGGAAAAACATACGGCACATACCAGAACACGATAACAGGTGAGGAGGTGCGCTACTCCTACTTTGCAAACTCAATCTTCGGCGGCGGCTCAAGCAGGTCTTCAGCTATAGCAAGAATAAGTTTCGGAAATAATTTGGAGATAAAAGTCCGTTCAAAAAAAGACACGATCACAGGGACAAAAAAGGTAGTCATCTTTGAAAATATCAATATATCAACATATTACGATTTCTTGGCGGACTCTCTGAAATGGGCGCCGCTGACGATTTCGGGGCGTACAACCATATTCAAGCAACTATACATAACTTTCAGTCTGTCATTCGACCCATACTGCTACAGCGAACAAGGGAAAAGAATCAACGTCACAGAACTGAAGCGCAACAAACGGCTTTACCGCCTCGCCTCATCTGATGCGAGCGTGGGACTTAATTTCACGTTGAACCGAGACCTATTCAAAGGGAAACAGAAGGATAAGCCCGCCTCGGAAGTGCCTGACGCCAACAACGAGCTTTTCACAGAAAACTCGCTCGGAATGCCCACAAAGCGCCCCGACTTCTCAAACCCGTGGTCTATCACAATCAACTACACCTTTGCCTATTCCATGCGCGACAACCCATATTTTTATGTTAATCCAATCTACTATTCCACCATTCCCGACAATGCGGACAAAAAATACACGCACAATATAATCCAGACCTTGAATGTCAGCGGGGACGTGAACATCACAAAAAAATGGAAAATCGGGTTCACCACCGGCTACGACTTTACACACAAAGAGCTGTCTTACACCTCGTTAGACATATATCGTGACCTACACTGCTGGGAAATGCGCTTCAACTGGATACCATTCGGCACACGTAAAGGCTGGAGTTTCACAATCAACGTAAAAGCTTCAGTGCTGCAAGACCTGAAATACAACATGAAACGCGACTTCCGCGACAATTTCTAAAACAAAAAAAAGACAACCGATTTGGCTGTCTTTTTGAGGTCTCTTCCGGATTCGAACCGGAGTAAGCGGTTTTGCAGACCGGTGACTAAGCCACTCATCCAAGAGACCTTTCTGGCTGCAAAAATACAAAAAAAACTTATATCTGCATAATATCTGATAAAAATTTCATCTTTTGTTTTCAAATCAGTCTTTTAAACATCTTATGGATTGCCCGTAATGTTTTGAATTGCTACTATACGATACCTCTTCATTACTATACCTCATTGACCTATACATAGCGCTATTGCCGCTTTCTGTTGCTGACCAGAAGTATGCATTACTCCCGAACCCTAAAGCAGAAGAAGACCTATAACCTGCTGGCATTGCTGAAAATCCGGTCGCATTATTGGGATAAGTCGTATTTCCAACCACATAAATTTTATTAGCAGAAGCACTTGTCCAATTTGTGTTTGATGCAAGTGATTTCGCAATATATGTTGCAGTCATGCTAAAGTGGTACGAAGGCTGGCTGCTGACATAGTTTGTCAATATCGTCCATTCAGCATCAGACGGCACATGCCAACCATTCGGACAAGGTCCTTGCACCCCACTCGGCACAGAATTAGAGGAAGAAGATGTGTTCATAACAGCCTTCCAATTATAAAGATAGCCGTATGTCGCAACGTTTGAACTTGAATTCCCAGGATAATAGATATACGCTACTGTAGTGGAAGTGGTTGAACCCAATGGTATTGGAGTGTTATCCGCATATTTTGTGGTCTTGAGATTCTCTCTCATCCAGCATTGTGTCCCTATTTGAATAGTATTATATGTATTGTTGTCAATATCAGTTACTGTTCCGCAATTCGGCATTGTACCCCATGTAAGAATCAGCTGATAAACACTGTCGCACCCTCCGACTGTCTGTAAAGAGTCAAAATAAGTTCCAGGCAACGACAATGTGCGACCGCGCCAAGTGTACGTATTCCCAGCATTAATTGTGCCTGTCTGGGTAATTAGAGTGTCACTGCATACCACCAGCACACCGCCACCTTGTACACAGCGAACAGAGGAAGCATACTCTTTTGATTGTGTGGAACGTGATAAATACTCATTACTTTTACTTATTTCCCGATAATAAGCTGATGTGCCACTTTCAGTTGATGACCAAATATCAGCATAATTTCCCATTGCACTTGATGAGGAACTATGACGATAACCTGCCGGCATTGCTGAAAATCCTGTGGCATCGTTGCGATAGGTCGTGTCGCCTACCACATAAGGTCCTCCATTAGAATAATAATTCCACCCAACATTTGATGCAAGTGATTTTGCAATATAAGATGCTGTCACGCTGAAATGGTACACTGTTTGTGCGCTGACATAATTTGCAAGTGTTGTCCACTCGGCGTCTGACGGCACATGCCAGCCATTCGGACAAACCCCTTGCACACCACTCGGGTTCGCTGATGATGACGGAGAATTGCCCATTACAGCACGCCAATTGTACAAATAACCATACGCATTAACATTAGCTGAAGAATTGTTCGGATAATAACGGTACGCCACCGTAGATGATGTTGTTGAACCCATTGGAATTGTCGTACCATCAGCATACTTGGTGGTCCTAAGATTTTCTTTCATCCAGCATTGCGTGCCCAACTGAATTGTGTTATAGGTGTTTCCGTCGATGTCGGTCACCATACCACAGTTCGGGAAGGTGCCTAACTCAAGAGTAAGCTGGTAAACACTATCGCACCCATTGACTGTTTTTAAAGAGTCGAAATATGTGCCAGCCAAAGTAAGTGTTCTTCCTCTCCACGAATAGGTACTCCCTGAATTAATGGTCCCTTTTTGTCTGATAAGCGTGTCGCTGCACACTATTAGTGTCCCTGCACCTTTGACACATCTGACAGATTGTTTATAATATGTCGAATTTGCAGAGCGTGACACATATTCTTCTGAATAATATAATTCCCTATAATATGCACCACTTGCGCCACTTCCTGTTGCCGACCAAAAATAAGTATAATTATTGAATCCAGTTGCTGATGAGCCAGAGCAATATCCAGCCGCTGTTGCGGAGAATCCTGTTGCATTGTTTTTATAAGTTGTATCACCCACAGCATGTTGATTATTAGAGGTATATAACCGCCATGATGTAGTAGAAGCAAGTGCTTTCGCAATGAAAGAGGCAGTTCCACCACTGCAATAAGATGGTTGGCTACTGACATAATTTGTCATTAGTGTCCATTCCGCATCCGAAGGCACATGCCAGCCATTCGGACAAATACCCTGAACCCCACTTGGAACAAGAGAAGAAGATGGGGATTTGCCCATCACCGCACGCCAATTGTAAAGATAGCCGTGTTGACTGACGGTTGAAGATGAATTATTGGGATAATACCGGTATGCTACTGATGTTGAGGTTGCCGTGTTCAAAGGAATGTATGTACCATCAGCATAGCGCGTTGTTCTGAGATTTTCACGCATCCAGCAAAGTGTGTCAAGCATTACGGTATTATAAGTGTTACCGTCAATATCAGTCACGGTGCCGCAATTTGTAACGCCGCCAGATATAAGAGTCAATTGGAAAATACTGTCACAACCGTTTACCGATGTGAGTGAGTCAAAATAGATTCCTGGTATTGTTATTGTCTTATTGTGCCAAATGTAGGGCTGTCCGGGATGTAAAGTGTCTATTTTAGCTATGGTTGTGTCGTTACATGCGCTCAACACGCCCGCGCCTTTAACACATCTGACGGATTGTCCATAATGTTTTGAATTGCTACTATACGATACCTCTTCATTACTATACCTCATTGACCTATATATAGCGCTATTGCCGCTTTCAGTTGCTGACCAGAAGTAAGCATTACTACCGAAGCCTATAGCAGAAGAAGACCTATATCCTGCTGGCAATGCCGTGAATCCAGTTGCGTTGTTCGGATACGTGTTGTCGCCAACGTATGACGGGCCGTGCTGATACTGGTTCCAGTTGGTGTTTGCGGCAAGTGCCTTCGCAATGTTGGTGGCGGTATTGTCGTAATGGTATGCGGGCTGGCTGACAACATAATTTATCAGTTCTGTCCATTCCGCGTCAGACGGAACGTGCCAGCCGTTCGGACAAACGCCTTGAACATTACTCGGATTAGTTGAAGATGACGGTGAATTGCTCATGACTGCCCGCCAGTTGTAAAGATAGCCGTACAGCGCCACATTGGCTGCCGAATTTCCTGGATAATATCTGTACCCAACTGTTGAAGAGGTACTCGTTCCCTTGTAGATTGCCGTTCCGTTGGCATATCTTGTCGTCCTGAGATTCTCTCTCATCCAGCACTGGTTGCCTATCTGGACTGTGTTGTATGTGTTACCGTCTATATCAGTTACCGTCCCGCATGTGCTGAGGGGAACCGGAGCGATGAGAATTAACTTGTATATGCTGTCGCAGCCTATGCTTGTCACCAACGAATCGTAATGCACGCCTGCCATAGTGATGGTCTTCCCGTGCCACACATACGGTATCCCCGGTTTAATGGTGTCACGCACCTCTATGAGCGTGTCGGAGCAGACCAACAGTGCGCCGCTGCCCTCAACACACCTGACCGAATAACCCATGTACTTGTAATTGGTCGAGTTAGTTACATTTGGCTTAGAGTAGTCCAACTGTCTGTAATACGCTTGTGTGCTATTGTTCTCAGTCGATGACCAAAAATAAGCGTAATAGTCCAAATTTTGGGTCGAGCCGTTGTAATAGCTTGCAGGCAGTGCGCTGAAACCCGTATTGTTATTGTTAGCAGGCACATTTCCCACAGCGCAGGTGTTGCTTGAGCTGTGCCAGTTAATTGTGGAGGCAAGCGCCTTCGCTATATAGCTGCTCGTGTTATTACATTGGTTTGCTGACAATCCGCTCACATAACTTGTCATCGCCGTCCATTCCGCTGTCGATGGCAGGTGCCAGCCGTTCGGACAGACGCCCTGCACCCCGCTCGGGTCGCTGTTCGATGACGGCGATTTTCCCATCGCTGCACGCCAGTTATAGAGATAGCCATAAGTTTTCACCGTGGCTGTGTCGTTGTCGGGATTGTATTTGTATGCCACTGACGTGGAAGTCTCTGTGCCTGTCTGAATGTATGTGCCATCAGCATATCTCGTAGTCCTTAAATTCTCCTTCATCCAGCATTGGGTGCCTATTTTGACCGCCGCATACGTGTTGCCGTCAATGTCTGTCACAGATTTGCAAGATTGTTCTACAGTCAAAGACAATTGTATGACACTGTCGCAGCCTGAAACTGTTTTCAGCGAATCATAGTAAATGCCGCCCAAAGTCAATATTTTGCCATGCCAGAGAAGAAACGTGTCTGAACTTATCGTGTCAAATTCTGTTACAAAAAATTTCTGCGCGACTGTCAAATTGAGGCAGATTACGCTGTCGCAGCCGGCAGCCGTATAAAGCGAATCATAGTACATTCCTGCCGCCGACAAAATTTTCCCGTGCCAAGAAAGAGTGCTTCCAGAGCAGATAGTGTCGTATTCCGTAATCTGATATTTGCTGTTTACTGACAGATTAAGGCTGTAAATAATATAACATCCGTCTGAATTTGGAACTGAATCATAATAGACTCCAGCCGTTGTATATGTTTTTCCGCGCCACGTATAAGAATTTCCGCTGCATATATCCGCAAAAGTGGCAGAAAGCGAGTCTTTGCAAGCTATCGTTGTGAAACTCTCCTCATTTCCATAGTTAGTACCGATGACATTTGTAGCGTAAGCCCTGACATAGTATTTTGTGCCATGTTTCAACCCTGTGATTGAGCTTGTGAAAGTTCCTAATCCGTTGCCGTCAACTGTGTGGGAACCTGAGACAACAGGATGTGGCACCGTGTCCCAACAAACCCCGCGCGCTGAAACGCTACCGCAACCTGCATCGATTACCTCGCCCCCGCACATCGCCGTTACCGCTGTCACATTCGTTACAGAATCTGTTGTAACTTTCGCAAGTTCCTGACTCTCAAGAAAAACAAGATTAAAATTATCAGACCCGTTCAACGGCGATTCTATAATACTACTTTGCAAAAAAGAATTGCAAACATCGGCATATCCGACATATCTCATAACATCGCCATTCGCATACGGATTTACTGAAATATATTTTGGAAGTTTTATTGTTCTTGTTCCTGAAATCCCACAATATTCTATCTTGTCACTTCCCTCTCTGCCTGAGTTTATCAGCTTTGCCGTAATTGCAGCCCCATTTTGCGTCACCCTCAGCAAATGCGCCTGCGATTTTGAAAGCATAATCTTAAACAAATGACTCCCCTTATCTATTGAAGCCAACGACAATGCCACTACCGACTTTCCTGTAATGTCGCAAACTTCCAATGCCACAGCACCTTCATCGGGAGTGGTGAACACAACTTCTGTACGCCCCTCAAAAGGATTTGGAATGACATCCAACGACATAACATCCTCCCTGTCAGACCAATTTTCTATTCCAACATTATTTTCCAAAACAAAAACAGTATCAGGATAATAGATTGTCTCCTGCCAGTTTCTTGTAACATTGGTTACTGTAACCCTATTCAGCTGAACCCAATTCTGGTTGGTGTCCTGTCCGCTGAACAATAGTATTACATTTTGCGCATTAAGCATTAAAACATTAACAAGACAAAAAATAATGAAGCAGTACTTTTTCATAAGGCATTCCAAACTTAATCCACTTCGTATTGCAGGTACTCCAAACCATATTTTTTATAATTTGGTATTTTTGTATCGCAAGTCAAAAATATGAGATGTTCTTCTAGGCACTGGGCAATAAGAAGCCTGTCAAAAGGATCTTTGTGATAGTTTTCACGCTCTATTCCCTCCAAACGTATTATATGATGGTGGTTAAGCGGAACTATCTTCACGTTCGCTTCTTTCAGATAAAGAATAATTTGAGCCAAGGAATTTGATAATTCAAGCTGTTTTTTAGCTGTTTTTATAACAAGTTCATGCAGGGTAATGACACTTACATAACCTTGATTATCATAATCCTCTATAAAATCACGAATATCACAAGGCAATTTTGAGTCGCCTTCCAAATAATAAACTAATGCTTGTGTGTCAAATAAATATCGCATTAGGCAGGATTGCATGTGGTACCAAAGGAGTCCTCACTATACAATATCTTGCCCTTTAAAATCCCATATAACTTTGCTATGGGATTCTTTTTTTTATTCTTTTTGCCAGCATTGGCTGCCGCCCACTCCTTGATAGTCATAACTTTCCTATTTTTATTCTGCAAAAATACAATTTTTTATTAATCCGATAGCAAACAATTATTTACAAAATCTACAATTAAAATTACCTCCTTTTTTTCATTGGAAGCGGCTCGCCCTGTCCGTCTTTGTTTCTGAACTTTTTCAAAGCCTCTTTTTTGAAATTCCCTTCCAATTCGTAATAACGGACAATCTTTTCATGTGGCAGAATATTTTTCATATCACTGAAAAAAGAGTTTTCCAAAGCCTGCATATCTGACTTGAATTTCATTTTTCTTTCCAAAAACGCAACCGCCTTGTCAGCTGGCAATTCCTTAAAATTGACTTTACCACGGACAGACTTTATATTATTGTCCTCCAAAAATTTACGGAAAGATTCGTGCAGTTCCATCTCAGCAGACTCCATCTTATTGTATTTCACCCAAAACTTTTCAGCCTCTTTCTCAGTCAGTTGAAGACTGTCATGTATATACTGCCGTTTCATTTCCCCTACAAGATGACAATCAGCGCCAGAAGCTGGCATATCATCGTTTTGAGCTTTGGTCGGGAAAGCAAAAGCTCCCAAAATCGCAAATAACAATATAATCCGTTTCATAACAACAAATTTTTATGGTTATCTAATATCTCCGTATTCACTTTCTTCCAACTCGTCACTGTAATATTCCAAAAACTGGTAATCAATGTGGCACATATCGTCCAAATTGGTGGAGCAGGCGTAGATCGGTGTGTCGTCCTGCGGGGCGGCTGGCTCCGAAACTTCCGGTGTCACAGCGGCAACGTTCTCAACAGCAACGGGGCGCGCCACAACTTCCGCACTCGCCACACTGACCTGACGAACAGGCTTTGCCGCCTTGTTTTTCCCGATTTCTCTCGCCTTAGTATTATCAACAGAACTTATAACCTCCTCCGAATCAATAACTTCAACTGGTTCAGAAACTGCTTCGGCAGGTTTTGTTTCATTATTCATACTGTTATTTTCAACAGCAGAATTATTATTGTTGTACGCCACAAGACCATCATTCTCATTATTCTGGAAAAAGAAAACCATCAGCACGACAACAAGTGCGACCGCCGCGGCAGACGAAATGTAATAAAACAACCTACGCCGCGCAATCCCGCGTTTCGCCTCATCTGCCCGCACCGCTGCCATAGCCTTCTCAGGAAGCGTGTCGAAAAATCCTTCCGGCACCTTGAACAAATCATCTTCCTTGAATTTCGGAATGATAAATAAATCCTGTTCGTTATTTTCTTTCATTTCTTAAACAAAAACAAACTATTGACCATTTTTTACATCTAAAGTTTAAAGTGCCTACGAATTTTTCTTGATATATTCAACAACTTTCTGATAAGCGAAATGATAAGAGGCTTTCAGCGCACCGACAGAGGTGTCCAATATTTTTGACATCTCCTCGTATGGCATCTCGTCAAAATAGCGGTACGCAAAGACAACCCGCTGTTTTTCAGGCAGAATGGCAATCGCATGTTGAACCAACGACTCAATTTTGTCTGACGAGAAATACTTCTCATCAGCGGCAGTCTTCAACATGAAATTAGTGTATGAGTCATCGTTAAGATTACAAAGTTCTTTTTTCTTTTTGATGAACGAGAGAGCTTCATTAACGCAGATTCTCACAATCCAAGTCTTAAGTCCCGATTCACCACGGAAATCGCCAAGATGCCGCCATATTTTCACAAAAACATTCTGCATGACATCGGCAGCGTCATCGTGCAGAAAGACAACACGGCGGACATTATTATATATGTCACGCTTGTATTTTTGTACGAGAGTTGTAAACGCCTGCTCTTTTGTCTTCTCATCAGCGAAAAGAGCGAGTATGTTTTCATCGGTGAGCTGTGCGGCAGATTGCATCAAAGAGTGCTATTTTCTTGCGATAACCTTAAGAACTTTATCTGTAATAGTCTCAGCATCAAGATGATACTTTTTCATAAGAGCATCTGGTGTGCCGCTTTCGCCAAAGGTATCGAAAATGGCGACCGCCTCAACCGGCGTGGGCATTTCGAGGGCAAGCAGCTGTGAGATGGAATCGCAAAGTCCTCCGTTGAGCATGTGCTCTTCGGCTGTGACAACGCAGCGTGTTTTCGCCACACTTTTCAGAACCGCATCTTTATCCAATGGTTTAATAGTGTGAATATCAATAACTTCCGCATTAATTCCTTTTTGAGAAAGGATTTTTGCGGCTTCGAGCGCATGGAAAACGAGGTGCCCTGTCGCAAAAATAGAGACATCGCTACCCTCACGCATTTTAACAGCCTTTCCGATGACGAACTCCGCGTCAGGAGCTGTGAAGTTTGGCACAGCTGGACGGCCGAAACGGAGATAAACGGGGCCTTTGTGCTCCGCCGCAGCCAATGTCGCCAATTTTGTCTGGTTATAGTCGCAAGGGTTGATTACCACCATATTGGGCAACATTTTCATCAGCCCGATGTCCTCCAACATCTGGTGTGTCGCTCCGTCCTCACCGACAGTGAGTCCTGAATGCGAAGCGGCAATTTTGACATTCATGTTCGAGTACGCCACAACCATGCGGATCTGGTCATATACGCGACCTGAGATAAAGCCAGCGAACGCGCCCGCAAACGGGATTTTGCCGCTCAGCGCAAGACCAGCTGAAATGCCTATCATATTCGCCTCAGCGATCCCTGTCTGAATAAACCTTTCGGGAAACTCCTTGATAAAATCCCCCATTTTCAAACTTCCGATGACATCAGCGCAAAGCGCGAAAACGTCTGGATTTTTACGTCCCAATTCCAAAAGAGCCGCCCCGAATCCGGAACGGGTGTCTTTCATTTCATATTCTGCCATAATTTTATTTTTTTACAAATTCCACACGACGATTTTTGGCGCGCCCCTCTTCCGTACTGTTATCAGCAATGGGTGATGTCTGCCCCTTGCCGACAGAACTCAAACGATTCGCAGCTATTCCCATCTCGACCAACTTATTGACAATAGCATTTGCGCGCGCCTCACTAAGTTTCTGATTATTAGCGGCATTACCCGTATTATCCGTATGTCCCTGAACCTCAAATTTCAATTCAGGATTATCTGTCATAAGTTTCACAATACGGTTGATTTCGCCCATTGATTCAGGTTTGATAACCGATTTCCCGACATCAAAAGTGATGCCGTATGTGATAAATTTACCATCTGTAACCATACGGTCGTACAACGGCACCGCTCCCTTTGCGAAACGAACATTCTTGATATATGCAGGCTGCTCGGTTTTTCCGCCATAATATATGAATCCAAAATAACCACTGACAGGATTATTGTAATTCGGGATATTGGCCACACGTGTCTCGTCATAATAAACTTTTACAGCGCGTTTATTGACGGAAACAGAGACATGATGCCATTTGTTGAACTCCACTTTTTCTATTCTGTTGTCATTTCCCACTCCGCGGCCAGTAGTCATTGCCTCATTTGAAAAAACAGTGCTAATAGTTTTACTATCATCATTGTAATATTCATGGTCACCTTTTGCAATATAATTTTGGAAACCGACATGCCACAACGAATATGGAAGATAATGCTCGTCGGGAAGCACTATTTTCAGTTCAAGTGTACCGTAGTCATCTTCTTTATCACCATCTTCCAGAAACTCATAATAGTCAAATTCTATGGTATAAGTTTCCGGCAGATAATTCCATGTTGGCGATATAAGCGGCATAATCATACCGCCTTCCAAAAGAGCGATGACATTTTCGCCATTCACTTTCTGTACTTCAGCCTCTCCATCCAAAAGCTCCCATTGTGACGGAAATTCCCCAAGTTTTTCGTTTGCAAGCTGGTCGTAGAAAATCACCTCATCGCCAGCCACGAAGTCGAACTTATTCCATTCTGAAGCAGCGCGCTCGTTCTGTTTGGTTGCTCCTTTTTTCGCTCCGCACTCATCGCAGAAATTGCCGGTGTTGCCCTCATGTCCGCATTGCGGGCAGGTCCATGAGTTATCGCTTGCCGAAGATTGTTTCGCGCCGCACTCGCTACAGAATTTACCGGTATTGCCCTCGTGACCGCATTGCGGACAGGCGTTATCAATTCCTTCTTCCACTTTGTTACGCACATTGCGTTCAACAGCACTTTCAGCCGCATCTTTAGCGGCATTGCCTATTCTGCCAAAAATCCCCTGCGCATCAGCATAGGAGAGCAAGAAAAAGAATGAAAGCAAAAAAATAATTTTCTTCATAATCGAAATATTTTAAATCTATATTCTTTTCTAAAAAAAGAACACTTTCTTTAATAATTGTGCAAAGTTACAAAATTATATTGTATGGCAAACACCATAAACAGATTCCACAAAATAAACTTATTTTGTTTTTCTTTTAATCAAGGATTTTTTGAAAAACATCAGATTGTGTTCTTCACATTTTTCATGATTGCCGCCAACATATCTTTTGCGCGGAAAAGCTGTATTTTAACGTTATTTAACGATATGTTGAGCTCTTGTGCGATCTCCTCGTAAGAGTACTCCTCAAAGTAGCGGAGTTCCACAAGTGTCCTGTATTTCGGGCGGAGCTGCGACACAGCCCAGTGCATCATTTTCACGCGCTGCTTCTCCATAATCGACTCTTCCGGAAGCACTTGGTCCCTGTCGGGGTGCCCGCCGAAATTGGCTGCGAAGTCCTGTATGTCGCCATCAACGCACTGCGGCGACTTGTTCTTTTTGCGCAGGAAATCCACACAGTTGTTTGCAGCGATTTTGAAAAGCCATGTCGAGAAGGCGTAAGTCTCAGAATATTTGTCGAGATAGCGGAACGCCTTGCCAAACGCCTCAATTGTCAAATCCTCAGCGTCATACGGATTGTTGCACATTTTCAGCAACATGTAGTAAAGCGGCTCACGGTAATAGCCCATCAGCTCGGCATACGCCTTCTGATCCCCCTCAAGAGCTTTCTTGACGAGCGCCATGTCACGCATGACTTTTTCCGTGCTTGGAGGTGCTAATTCCATTTTTTAACAGGTTTTTCCGCTATTTGTGTAGCTAAATATATCAACGGATTTATTATTGAGAAAATTATATCGTAAAGAAGAATAAATGGTATGAAACTGCCGCATTTGAGTTTTTTTGCCGCAAAACCGAAGACAAGATACTGCGAGATTGCCTTGAGTAAGAAGCAGCCCAAAATCACTGAAAGCAATACTATATTCTTATAAGCCAGACAGATAGCCGCAACAAAAAGAATATAGAAAAGCGGCATCAGCGTGCCGTAAGTTGTAAGAAGGAATTTATGTTTCTTCTGATAATATTTTCGGGTGAAATTATGTTTTCTTTTCTGTTTCAGCCACGAAGAAAAGCTCGATTGCGGCCGAGCCATCGTGAAAGATTCGCTAAAGCACTCTATATCACAGTTTTCCGATGTGGCAATATTATTAATAAACAAATCATCTTCACCATAAAGAATATGGTTTTGGTTGGCGAAACCCTTCTCGCGCAGGAAAAGTTCTTTTGTGTACGCCAAATTCCTGCCCACGCCCATATACGGGATTTTGGCTATGGCGTATGAGAAATATTGTATCGCCTGATGCATTGTGTCGAAACGGATAAGCGCGTTCGACAAGCCCTGTTTTCTCTCGTAGTTGCTGTAGCCGAGCACAATCTGTGTCTTATCCACAAACCGCTTCGCCATATTCTGAAGCCAATATTGCGACAACGGAATACAATCGGGTTCGGTGAGCAAAATAAGGTTGTTTTTCGCGAGACGGATGCCAAGGGCGAGAGGATATTTTTTCCCTTTTATATTTGTGATAGAAGAAGTCAAGTTCACAAACTTAAGGTTATCATACTTCTGCTGGAACTCCTTCATCAGCACGTCAGTCTCGTCCTCCGACTTGTCGCTCACCACCACAACCTCATAATCGTTGTACTGCTGGCTAAGAATGACAGGAAGGGATTTTATAAGATTATGGGCATCGTTTTTTGTAGCTATAACTATAGAGACAGGATCCTGATGATAACCTTTAGGCTTTGACGGTGTAAAAAAAGAGAACCTCGCAAAGAGTGCGAAGTAGTAAACCAGCTCAAGAGCCACCACCAAGCAGAAAATCGCTGTAACTATCTCAATAATATGCAGTTGCGTCAACACTTCCTATTATATATACAAATTTAAGAGTGCAAATTTATTTTAAAGATAAAGATAAATAGTGTATTTTTGCCAAAAATTACTAACAGAATGAAGTTTACATTAGAAAAGACCGACCCGAAAAGCAGTGCGCGCACAGGAACTATCGAAACCGACCACGGCAAAATAGAAACCCCTATCTTCATGCCTGTCGGCACGGTCGGCTCCGTAAAAGCGGTACACATACGAGATGTCAAAAACGAGATAAAAGCCCAAATAATATTAGGCAACACATACCATCTTTACCTGCGTCCCGGGATTGAGGTTTTGGAGGCGGCTGGCGGGCTGCACAAATTCAACGGCTGGGACAGGCCGATACTGACCGACAGCGGCGGCTTTCAAGTATTCTCTCTTGCCCACCGCCGCAAAATAGTCCCCGAAGAGGGCGCTTGGTTCCGCTCGCACATTGACGGTTCAAAACATCTTTTCAGTCCGGAAGGTGTGATGGACATAGAACGCTCAATCGGTGCGGACATTGTTATGGCATTTGACGAGTGTACCCACTACCCATGCGAGTACAAGTACGCCAAACGTTCTATGTATCTGACTCACAACTGGTTGAAACGCTGTATCGACCGTTTCGACAGCACCGAACCTAAATACGGATACTCGCAAGCCCTTTTCCCGATTATCCAAGGAAGTATTTTCAAGGATTTGCGCACACAGTCGGCGGAGTTCATAGCGGAGCAGGGACGCGAGGGCAACGCAATCGGCGGAATGTGCGGACCGGAGGATATGATGTACGAAATGGTGGACATCTGCTGCCATATCCTTCCAAAAGACAAACCACGCTACCTTATGGGGGTCGGCACCCCACGAAACATTCTCGAAAGCATCGCACTCGGCGTGGACATGTTCGACTGCGTAATGCCTACCCGCAACGGCCGCAACGGGATG
Source organism: uncultured Bacteroidota bacterium (assembly GCA_902774205.1). Lineage (GTDB taxonomy): Bacteria > Bacteroidota > Bacteroidia > Bacteroidales > WCHB1-69 > RUG11942. The sequence continues at coordinate 18,642 of CACYHL010000028.1, forward strand.
ATTTTCACATGGGACGGAATGATGAACATGCGCAACGAGAAATGGAAGTTCGACTTCTCGCCGATTGATGAGAATAGCGAGCTCTTCGCCGACCGCGAATACACCAAAGCGTACCTGCGCCATCTCTATGTCTCGAACGAGATTTTGGGCATGATGATTGGCAGCATCCACAACCTGCATTTCTTCCTCGAGCTCGTAAAAACCGCACGCAAGAAAATCGAAGAAGGGACCTTCGCATCATGGAAAAATGAGATTATTCCTGTATTGATGAGGAAATTGTAACGGAATTTGTTTTAATTTTTCACGATTTTCACAACCGTAGGGCTGTGCCAATGGCACAGCCCTACAAATTGTTGTAATAATTTCCAAAAAAAATGTAGAGACGGTGTGCACACCGTCCCTACAAATTGTTTCAATAAAATGAAAACCGTAAAACGGTAACCCGTATTAATGTTTCACGATTTTTGCGGTGTGGTTGCCCATGCGCAAAACGTAAACGCCGTTTGTAAGGTCTGCCACGTCAATGCGGATGAGGTTGTCGGTTGTTGTGCCGAACGATTTCACCAATTTGCCGAACATGTCGAACATTGCGATTTCGGCTTTCTCA
>CACYHL010000029.1 GCA_902774205.1 uncultured Bacteroidota bacterium
ATTACGGAACTTCTCTACTGACTTGCGGGCGTCACTTTGCGAGTCGCCATGCCACATGATAGCTTCGATGACATTGCGGGCGCGGCAGTCGTGCATACGGTCAGCGGCGCCCGTGCAGATAGATGAAAGTCCCCTACCCCACAGCGGCGTTGTACGGCACCAGCCTGTGCGGATATCGTTCTTCATGTGCAGTTTGTGCTGAATCATGTCGGTGTATGGCCATATCTTCTGGTGCGGATAGCGTGGCAGTCTCTGGTCTCCAGTTGTGAAGAATCCGTTTGGATCGGTGAAGCGATCATTGCCCGTTGTCCAACTCGGACGGTGGCAGTACGTGCAACCGATTTCGCGGAACAACTGCCGCCCGCGCTGTACGGTCACATCATCAAGGTCGCGCGCCGCCGGAACAGCCAACCCCCGATGCCAAACCATCAGATTAACATAGTCATCATCTTTCATTTCCACTGGTAATTCTTTAGACATCAAGTAGTTATAAATATCTGTCTGAACATCTCCAGATACTTTGAAATCAGGATAATAGTTGTAAAATTCAGCCTGAACGTCTGGGTCTTTTGAGGCGACATCAGCGTAAACCGCTGTCATGTAATGATAACGGCGGTCTTTGCGAGTCACATTGGTGATATTCCAAATAGCATTCGCGCCGGGGCCGTCTTGAAGCGGACCACGCGTAAGCGCATAAGTGAAACGGAGCGGATGACCTGAGTTCTGATAGGTTTTCGCCCAGTCGGAGCCAGCCCAAATTGCAGGATTCAGTTTTGCTCCGGCATCGTACTCACGCTGATACTGCGCTTTCAAAGAATCATCAGGAATGGCATCCAACAAGCCGGTCCCGTAAATGCCGATTGTTGACTCGAGGCGGACGATCTCGCTTCCGTAAGGTACAGGATTCTCACCGACATAGAGCGGCACATAGTACGCCGAAGCTGGAATATGCACATCAGGATATATCAGGTCGTAAGTCTCCCCATCAGGGAACTTGTTGCCCCATTCGTCTGTGTAAGGCAGCCAACTGATTTGAATCTGACTCTCATCAATAGGTGCCTTGAACGGATAGACGGCTTTGGTCTGCGGCATACCTGTCAGCGAGGAGATATAGGTGTCGTTCTGGTCGGTGACAACCAAAAGATAGCCGTTGCCCCAATCATCGGCGGCATAGCGATTCATGCGTTTTCCGTGCCCGTAGCCAGGGTGGCACGCGATACAAGAACTTCTGATGTAAAGGGGGCCCAAACCTTTAAACGGCTCTGTATTCTGAGTGAAATTCCGCTCAAAAAGATACTCACCGTATTTGAAGGCGGCAATGTCGCCAACCGCGGGCGCGGGGTCCTCGTAAGCCGATGACGAACGGTTGAAAGTGGTCCCCAACTTGCCGCCGGCGTAAGTCTCCTCCTCAAGCCACGGCAGCTGCTCCTCAACCATATCCTCTTTCTTTTTACACCCGCCGAAAATCATTGCGGCGGAAAGCAAAAATATTGATATTGAAAGTATTGTCTGTTTTTTCATAATCTTGTTTTTCAAATTGCAATAATAACATTTAATTTTCACTTAAAGCCCTATTCACTTCCGACAAAACATCGTCAAGATTCTGGCACGCCTTGGCGGCAACACCGTTTGCAGGATCCTGATAGTTCTGGACAAACGGCACCGGCATCGCCTTGATTTTGCTCTTCGCGTTGTTTATAGCCGCCACAACTTTCGCATCAACATCTGCGTTAAGAGTTTTAATATAGTTATGAAGCGAATAGGTCTCGTTACGCTGTCCCTCAATCCCGCCATAATAAGCGTTTTCAATACTTAATATATTATTGTAGAAATCCTCTATCGACTTGTGGCTGTATGGCGACTCAATGTAATCGGGGTCTTCACCGTTGTAAGGTTTCCCGATTTTTGACGTACCGACCTCATCAGCAATGGTCTTGCAGCCGTCAATAATTGCCATAAGACCGTTAACGCTGCTTGTGTAGGTGCTGCCGATAGTGCCCGCTTTTTTCAGATTTTGTCCGTATGAGAAATTTCCGCCGTTGACAGTGGTATTGAGTTCAAGTTCCTCAACCTTGTCCCTGTGGGCTTTCGCGGCGACGTTGCCAATCCAACTGACTTCAAGCTGGAAACAGCGGTTGCGGAGATCGCCGGCGACAGCAATGGCGTAAATCATATCCAAGTCGCTGATTTGAGCAATATTTTTCGGCGAGCCGTTCGCAAAAAGAATATACTCAATCCCGTGGAAGCCGAGCAGCGAGTTTCCGAGTTTCTCGCCCGCATAGACATCGCCATCTTCGCCGTCCATGGCTTGAATCTGATTCTCATTGAGCATCATCGTGTTGAAAGCGTCAACGTCAAGCGGCCACGAGTCTATGTGCGGGTCGATACCAAAGTCGGACGCCGCCCCGAAAAGGAATGCCTCGCTCATTTCCCACCACGCGCGGGCTGTGAGGAACGTGTTGCAAACCTTTTCAAGATTCGTCTGGGTCATGTCCGCGCGAAGTGCTGTCAGCTCCTCTACCAAAAGGTCTGTGTTATTCGCCAAATTAGTGTAAGTTGGAGCAATGGTATGATTCACAAACTGCTCAATGACAGCAACTTGAGTTTCATCTGTCAGCTCCAAGCCCTCCTCTTTCTTCTTGCATGAAGGCAGCACGATTGCCAATGCGACAACCGCCACAAAAATTCTCATAATGTTTTTCTTCATTTCTGATAAATTTTAAAGATTATTACTGATTTTTATTATGTTTTCTCACAAAATCCCTTTTGAAAAAGCCCGCCCAAGTCGCACCAAGTGCGAACCACGGCTCCTTGTTGTATTGCGAGCGCAAAAGACGGAGCCCGCCTTCGGCCTTGATTGTGATTTCGGGTATCGGGCGATAATTTATGCCGCCGCTTATACAGTGCCGTTCAGTCCAAGGGTAAGGTGTGGCATCGGCGACAGGAATATACGAATCATAATATTCATATCGTGCAAAGAGGAAGAATTTCTGACTTGCGACACGAGAGGAGTTTTTTGCGAGAGAGAAGAAATCGAAGCCGGCCTCAAAGCCCGCCGACCACGCCGCCTTGCCGACCAAAGTGTGCGGATAAGGCGACTGTGAGCTGTTGACCTGGGAAGCATTGTACGTGGAAATGAGCCCCGCATCGGAAAGCCAGCCGTAGAGACCGCTACCGCGCATCAGAAAGCCCTTCGCCTGATATTTGAAGTCCACCGCAGCGATTGCCACAGTGCCTTTTACACCAGAATATTTCGTTGATTTACTGTCTGTTACAATGTCATTCCGGAAACAGTTGCCCACAAAGCCGCTAACACCTATACGCAAGCCCTTCACGCTACTGTTGTCAACACGCGCGGCGACAGCAAGTTTGTTTGCGACACGGAACTCATACGGGGAAGCTGAACCGTCGTGAATCCAGCCGGAAGCGTTGAACATATTTGAGTTTAAAGAAGGAATCACCATCAAATCATAACGCCACCCTTTGACCTTGCCCCAGAGCTCAATTCCAGTCTCGTGCCATGTGCAAGGGATTATAGTGTTCTCTCCTTCAGGACGATAGACACCGAAAAACTCACTTGGCAGGTGCGCGTTGTTGGTGCCACCGACAGGCACAACAATATGCCCCACCCTGATATTTATTTTCGAATCGAGAAATGATTTCTGAATCCAGAACTGTTCAAGCGCGACCTCGCCGCCACGCTCAATCTCCTTCTCAAACTCACCAGTCTCCTCCGCCTCAATCTCCACCGCCGCCTCGGTGCCACCGTGCTCAAACTCTATCTCCGAATTGAACGACCAGCCCTTGCCGAAATCATAGCCAAGCATAAAAACCGCATGGGGCAAATCCACCCGCCCGTGCCCTTTTGAGCTCGCATAATTCTCGGCATGCGAATAACGGAACATATTATCACTGTAAAAATTGTATTTATATACCGCCTCACCATAGCCGCCAATCGTAAGCCGTGACGAGCGCACCTTCACACTGTCTTTTGCAATAGAATTCGTATCAGTTTGACAATCAATATATTGTACAATAAGAAAATTGCAAATCATTAGTAAAAGAATCCTTTTCATTTCATACTAATTTTGAATTTGCAAATGTAGCCCGACAAAAATCCAGCGGATATACCTATTTTTAGCGAATAGTATGCTCCTCAGTAATCAAAAATAGTGATTGGGGAAATTATCACGGAGAAATAATAATTCAATTTTTTATTTTTTAAGTGTAAAAATGTTATTTTTGCAACCTGATAAAATAACAAAACAAATAAATTGACGATAAAATTGTTAAAACTATGAAAACGAGGATTGCAATTATAGGTTACGGTCATATAGGACGCGCTGTGGAACAAGCTATTGCGGGCGCAGCAGACATGGAACTCACAGGGATATTCCATCATAATGACCCACTTGACAACGTTGAGGCAGACGTGGCTGCGCTGTGCGTGCCATCGCGCGAAGTCCCCTCATACGCGGAACGGCTCCTTGAAAAAGGGATTTCCACCGTTGACAGTTTCGACATACACACTCGTATTCCCGAACTGCGCGCCAAGCTCATGCCGGTCGCCACAAAAAACAAGGCGGTGAGCGTGATTTCAGCCGGCTGGGATCCGGGAACGGACTCGATGGTCAGGGCGATACTTCTGGCAATGGCTCCTGAAGGTCTCACTTACACCAATTTCGGCCCGGGACGCAGTATGGGGCACACTGTCGCAGTGAGAGCAATTAAAGGTGTGAAAGACGCGCTTTCGATGACAATCCCGCTCGGCACAGGCCTCCACAGACGAATGGTGTATGTTGAGCTTGAGCCCGGCACCGATTTCGCGACCGTGGAGAACGCCATTCTCACTGACGCCTATTTCCGTAACGATGAGACACATGTCATTCAGGTGCCGTCAGTGAAGGCGTTGGACAACGTTGGTCACGGCGTGAACATGCTTCGCTACGGTGTCAGCGGAGCCACCCACAACCAGCGTTTCGAGTTCAACATGAGTATTGACAACCCTGCGCTGACCGGTCAGGTGCTCGTCGCCACTGCCCGCGCCGCAACCCGCCTGATACAGGAGCAGAAATTCGGCGTGTTCACAATGATTGAAATTCCACCGATCTACCTGTTGAATGGTGATACTGAGGAACTTATCAGAACCTTGGTTTAGTTGTCCATCTCTTCGTTTGCCCAAACCGCAAACCGTTTGACCGCAACTGGCTTCCCAGACGTATTCCAAAAATAGACACATAACGGGTCTTTTGGGGTGCGCACTTCCGGTGTGAGGTAACTCACTTCAAATTCGCACCACTCACCAATTGGCATATTTTCCGGCAAAGGGGATGTACGGTATTTGTAATTACCTTTGTGATAAAATGTTACAACAAGCAGTCCGTCGTCAGTTGCGCTGCTGTCAAGAAGCATGGCAGTGCACGAGATACGCAGCCACGCATGGTCTTTTTGGGTGAGATTTTTATATGGGATTTCTAATGCCGACGTGAAACTTGTTACAGAATCTGTTACAAATCCACTCTCTCCAAAATCTTTTTCAAACACAAATTTTTCCTCATAATTTCTTGTGCTATCCATGCACTCAACTCCTGAAGCGTTTCTATCTATCAGAAGAAGCCTCTCATCACAATCATCTGCATTTGTCTTGAAAAAATTCGCAAAATAGGCGGTTTTCGTCATTCTTGAGCCATGAATTATCTGTTTCTCATATTGCCATGTCTGAAAAATATTAAGCGAAACTAAAATCAAAACCACAAAATAAAATAGAAGTTTGAGTCTTGTCTTGCTTTCATTAAAATATTGAATCACAAAACCTAACGGAATTGCCATGACAACGTATGCCTGTATGAAAGCGCGCTGACTGAACGAGACGGCATACCACCAGCACGACCAACATGATACAAGATAAATGTCGAGCAGCATGAAGGTAAAAAGTGCGGTGAAAACTTTTCTGTTTCGGTGCCACATCACGATAAAACCCGTCATCGCGACAAGCATAAATGGCGTATAGATGAACCATCCTTTTCTGAATGAGAACAGCACCCCGTACAGATGTGGGAATAAAAAGTCAAGTCCTTCTGCGGGATTGTTATAACTGTCTATTAAAAAATGTCCGGAAAATATTTTCCAGTAAATCATCTGCAAAGAACCTATAACACAAACAATTACTGCGCTGACAATGAGTTGTGGAAGGTGAGAGTTGAGTAGTTCAATTTTTGCTTTAAAAGATTTTTTGTCAAAGACATTCCATAGCAGAGGTATTAGCAGACAAATCACATCTGTTGGGCGGGTGATTATGACAAGTCCAACCGCTAAAGCCACCGGAAGGATGTTTTTCCAAGTCGGATTATCGTGCCATCGTATTGTAAATAAGATAATTATAGTGTATAAAAAGAAAAGCTGCGAATGTATTCCAGCAATATTTAAAATTGTATTTGCAAAAAGATTTGTTCCAAAGAAAAGAAGAAGAATTGTTAAAGCTGTGATTTTGTCGTTAAAAAAATGAAGCAGAATACGGCGCAGCAGCGCTAAGGCTATCACAAAATAAATGAGACAGCCCGCCAGAAGCCCGATTTGGTATGGCAGTGAAAATCCGTCAGCAGGAAAGTCGGTGAGAAGAGCAACGGCGTGGGCAATAAAAAAAGTTGGTGCGAACATAATCGCCTGCCCTGAAGTGTAGCGGATAAGCCAATCACCTGTCTCAGTCTGCCATATCTGATACAGCGTGGCGGTGTTATTGTATGTTTCAACTATGCTGTTAAGATTATCTATATTATTTATACCCAAATCATTATAGATAAATAATTGGGGCAGATAGAGGTAATATCCGAAGACATCCCACGAAATGATATTTACCGGAAAGTAAACGATTGTCAGGGTGAGAGCGACTGCCACAACGACAGACAAAACGAATATTGATAATTTATTTTTCACAACCGTGTTCACGAAGTGCATTTTAAAGGTGCAAATATAACTAATTTCTTGTATTTTTGCAGGCTAAAATAAAAATCATGAGAAAAGCTGACTATATTTTTGAAACAAGTTGGGAAGTGTGTAATAAAGTGGGCGGAATACACACTGTTGTAGCAACAAAAGCGCCTACAATCACAAGAGATTATAAAGACAATTACATCTGTATCGGACCTGACATTGCAAAAGAAGGGATTGCCAACGAGGAGTTTGAGGAGGATAATTCCCTTTACGGTTTGTGGCGGGAGGTTGCTGCGGCGGAGGGGCTCCGTATCCGCATTGGCCGTTGGAAGATAAGCGGCAGCCCTGTGGTTGTCCTTGTGAATTTCACGCCATTTTTTGAAAACAAGAATGAGATTCTCACCCATTTTTGGGAGAAATACCGCCTTGACTCGATTTCGGGGCAATGGGACTACATAGAACCTGTACTTTTCGGCTATGCCTCAGGGCGCGTTATAGAGAGTTTCTACCAGTTCCACTGCACTGCCCACGACAAGATTGTAGCCCAGTTCCACGAGTGGATGACAGGAACCGGAATTTTGTACATCAAGGAGAATGTTCCACAAGTTGCAACTGTTTTCACCACACATGCCACAGTTCTTGGCAGATGTATCGCAGGCAACGGGCTGCCTCTGTATGAAAGTCTCTCGCAGTACGAGCCCGCCGCCACTGCAAGCCGTTTCGGGGTGCAATCGAAGGCTTCTTTGGAATATCTTTCAGCCCAAACCGCCGACTCGTTCACCACTGTCAGCGAAATAACAAACAAGGAGTGCGCCGCATTCCTTGAGAAGCCGGCTGACACAATCACCATTAACGGCTTTGAAAACGACTTCGTGCCGCAAGGCGATGAGTACGCTGCCAAGCGCGCCGCCGCCAAAAAGAAACTGCACGCTGTCGCCGAAGCACTGCTCCAGCAACCGATCTCCAAAGATGCGCTTTTTGTCGTCAATAGCGGAAGATATGAATTCAAAAACAAGGGCATCGACATTTTCCTTGAGGCTCTTGCAAACATGAAAGACGAATCGCTTCCGCGTGAGGTGGTCGCTTTCATTGCCGTACCCGCAGGTTACAGCGGACAACGTCAGGAGCTTGTCAGCAAGTTGGAAAAAGAAGAGACGTGTGAGAATTGTGACAACGCCCGCCTGAGAGATTACGCCACACATCCGCTTCACGACCCGTACAATGACCCTATTATAAAAAGATGTAACGAGCTGAATCTTGACAACGCTCCAGAACGCAAAGTCAAGGTTATTTTTGTCCCGACCTATCTTAATGGTCACGATGGCATTTTCAACCTCAACTATTACGATTTCCTGATTGGCTTCGACCTTTCTGTTTTCCCGTCATATTATGAGCCGTGGGGTTACACTCCGTTGGAAAGTGTCGCCTTTGGTATTCCGACAGTTACAACTTCGCTGGCAGGCTTCGGCTTGTGGGCGCGCGATAACTTCGGAGGCACCAATTCACAGAAAGCCGTCTGGGTGATTGAGCGCACCGACCATAACGATGAGCAGGTGTATGCTGAAATTGCCCACGCTATCAGCTATTACGCCAATTGCTCCGAAAAAGAGAACTCCTCGAACTCAGAAAAAGCAGTTGAGATTTCTCAATCGGCGTTGTGGGAAAATCTTTTCGATAACTATCTGAATGCATACGACTTGGCTTTGGAAAAATCTGAAGAAAGGTTTGAGATTTATAAAAACAAGACTTCAAAGATTGACCTTATGGTTTCAAAAATTGAAGTTTCTGAGCCAAAATGGAGACGTATCACTTTCAAATCACAGTTAACCAATAATTTGCAGAAGTTATACAAGCTGGCGCATAATCTTTGGTGGAGCTGGAACTACGAAGCGCGTGAGCTCTTTATGGAGATTGCCGGTCCTGAATTGTGGGCGAAATATAACGAAAACCCTGTGCATCTGCTTCAGTTCCTGCCTTTAGATGTTATAGAGAAATACAGTTCGAATCCTGATTTTATGGCGAAACTTGAAGCCGTATATCAGAAATTCCAAGACTATATGAATACGCCGCGCACCCGTCCGGAAGAAAAGGTGGCTTATTTCAGCATGGAGTTTGGTATCAGCAATGAGCTGAAGATATTCTCAGGCGGTCTGGGAATGTTGGCAGGCGACTACCTGAAAGAGGCGAGCGACTGCAATGTCAACATGATAGCTGTTGGTCTGCTTTACCGTTGCGGATACTTCACACAACAGATTTCTCCTTACGGCGAGCAGGTCAACCTTTACCCAAACCAAAGTTTCTCCAAACTTCCAATGTCGCCTGTGAAGAATGAGGACGGCGAGTTTGAGAAAATCAGCATCGGGCTGCCTGGGCGCACACTTTATGCCCGCATCTGGCGCGTTGATGTTGGCCGTATCCCGCTCTATCTCCTCGACACCGACTTCCGCGACAACTCTGACGAGGACAGGAAAACCACTTACCAGCTTTATGGCGGCGACTGGGAAAATCGTCTGAAACAGGAGTTTTTGCTTGGAATTGGCGGTATAAGAATGTTGAGAAAATTGGGTGAAAAACCGACAGTTTACCATTTGAACGAAGGTCACGCCGCGTTCCTGAATCTTGAAAGACTCAGCAATGTGATGCAGGAAGAGCATCTCACGTTCAGCACTGCGGTTGAGGTTGTTAAAGCGTCATCACTGTTCACTACGCACACACCGGTTCCGGCAGGGCACGATGCGTTCAGCGAGGACATGATGCGTATTTATTTCGCCAATTATCCTGAAAAATGCAATATCTCTTGGCAGACTTTCATGGGACTTGGCCGCAAAAACAGCGACAGCAACGACAAGTTCTCAATGAGCATTCTCGCATGCAAGCTCTCTCAGGAAATCAACGGCGTGAGCCGGATTCATGGTCGTGTTTCAAGGGAAATGTTCCAGTATCTTTACGATGGCCATTTCTCTAACGAACTGCATATCAGCTATGTTACCAATGGCGTGCATTATCCCACTTGGGCGCATAAGCGCTGGCAGCAGTTCCACGCAAAAACTTTCGGCGGCGCATTCCTCTCAGACCAGTCAAATCCTGACATCTGGGCTAAAATAAAAGCTGTTGATGACGCTTCTGTTTGGCAAATCAAAGATGACTTGAGAAAAGAACTCATGGCGGCGGTCAAAGTGCTGTTAGAGGAACAGATGCGCAGACGCAACGAGTCGCCCGCACTGATTGTAAAAACCCTCGACACACTCCGTGATGACATTCTCACAATCGGGTTTGCTCGCCGTTTCGCAACATACAAGCGCGCTCATCTGCTCTTCTCTGACGAGGAGCGGCTCCGCAGGTTGCTCAACAACCCCGAAAAACCGGTACAGTTCATATTCGCCGGCAAGGCACACCCACATGACAAAGCAGGACAGGACCTCATAAAGAGAATCATTGACTTCTCGAGAAAACCTGATTTTATCGGGAAAATTATTTTCTTGGAAAATTATGATATGATTTTGGCGAAAAAATTGGTCTCAGGCTGCGATGTCTGGATGAACACGCCGACACGTCCATTGGAAGCATCTGGTACAAGTGGAGAGAAAGCCATTATGAATGGTGTTCTCAATCTCAGCGTGCTCGATGGATGGTGGGCTGAAGGCTACGTGAAAGGCGCGGGCTGGGCTATTAACGAGGAAATCACCTATACCGACAACCGCCTGCAAGACGAGCTTGACGCGGCAACAATCTATTCGCTCATCGAAGGTGAGATATCAAACGCTTTCTATGGTCGCACAGCAGACGGCGTGCCGACAAAATGGGTTGAAATGATGAAGAACAATTTCGCTCTCATCTCACCGCATTTCACCATGAAACGCCAGCTTGACGACTATTACGGGAAATTCTACCATAAACTTGAAAAACGGACAAAACAGCTTTCAGACAACAATTTTGAAAACGCTAAGAATTTAGTCCGCTGGAAAGAGAAGATAATAACCTCATGGGGAAATATCGAGTTTGTTGATGTGCAATATCCGCAATGCGAGGAGGAACACACTTACGCATTGGGCAAGTCTATCACCACAACGCTCCGTCTCCGCATTGGCAACCTCACACCCGATGATTTGAAGATAGAGTTTGTCTTTGCGACACAGAATGACGCCAATCCGCAGCTTGCAGCCAAATATCCGTTCCGGTTGGTCAGAACGGAGGGCAACGTCAGCGTTTTCGAGTGTGCGATAGACGCCAAGTACGCGGGCGTTTGGAATTGCGCAATCCGCATCATTCCGGCAAACCCGCTGCTGCCACACGACATGGACTTCAATCTGGTGAAGTGGATGTAGCAGGATGATATTTTTTATAACTTTGTTAATTGAATTTATACTCCATGCACAGAACTATACCTCTTGAAACAAAAATATAACCAGCACCAAACAAGAAAGTTGCGGAGAAATTAGCATCATGAAGCATAGCTTGCACTTGCAGAAGTATTATGGAACACTACGAGATAAGCTTTCAGTTCGAGCAAGAAATATTCTGTATGCAAACAAGATATTTGACCTTCCTTATCTTTTAAGAAAGACTGAGGAGAAAGGTTTTACTTTTATGAATTTTAAGAATTGTGGCAAGCAAACTGCAGACGAACTCGACGGTCTTGTCAGTCAATTATTAAACTATCAAAAAGAACTAGAGAAAAGCATATCTTTGGATACAGAAAACACAGTTTATACGGGTACCATCGGAGGGGATGAATACTTAAGGTTTGAAACGGACGCACCGCTAAAAAAAACCATAACAGACTTCAACCTATCTGTTCGCACAATTAACTGTCTAAAAAATATAGAAGTAGAGACTTTAGGTGATTTGGTGTCATTCAACAAATCAGATCTTTTCAAAATTCGAGGATTTGGAAAAAAGTACTACAGGAAATTGAGTATATTGTCTTATCCAATGGATTAGAATGGGGTATGAAGATATTGTCATATCACCAAGAAAATACAAAAACGCAAAATGAATCTTTTCTCATTTCCAACATTCCAAGCAATCGTTATCTTTCAAATACTGACATAGATTTTTCGTATAAGTTCAAAGATAAATATGGTCACTTTCCAATGGTATTTATTTCTTACAGAACCTTGTCTTTCTTAACAGAATATGAACGAGAAGTGTTAAGGATGACCGTTGAGCCTTCGCAACCGCTGTCACTAGAGGAAATCGCCATTAAATTATGTTTGACTCGGGAGAGAATTCGTCAGATATATGACAATGCCAGCAAAAGAATAAGAGCTAGTGAAGCGATAAAACAATTGTTTCAACATGAAGATTGTAGCGTTTATGGAATAAAAGAAGACACACCGTTTGTGTTTTCGCGTAATTTGCATACCGATCGCCTCATTGAAGAACGTGATTTCCTCATAGAGTACCTCCAAAACAATAGGGAAGCTGATTGGCATGCCCCCAACATTACAGAGAACTCTCTCTACTTCATACTTTTGATGAAAGGGATGATTCCATTATGGATAGACCAAGAAAAGAAAGAATTATCGACTCATTACATCGCACCAGGACAGGCAGAACCCATTCTTTTTGTCAATGACATATTAAATCAATACAAATTCAACAAAGCCATCAGAGAAGCCAAGCGATTGCAAAAGATAAAGAAAACGGAAGACGTATTAATCCCTATTGTAAGTTATTTTATTGATAATGATTATTATTGGGGCCGAAATAGCAAACCTGAGATTGTGGAGAGAGAAAAACTTAAGGCATTATTGATTGATTTGTTTCGCAACGTTTGCAATATTAGTATGGAGGATGATAACCTTTTATTCAAGAAAAATAAGGTTGACTATGGCGAGATTTTATATAGCCTTCTTAGAAATTCAGACATAAGGTTACATCGTGAGGAATTATACAGACAGCTACAAATATATTGTAAAGAGAATGAATTGCTATTCGATTTTACTGATTCATTGCAAATCGCAACTTTACTTTCAAAAGATTCTCGAATCGTTCCTGTTGGAAAATCTTCATATTGGGGATTAAAAGAATGGGGGGAGAATGTGGGTAGTATTCGAGAGATTGCAATTCAGAAAGTAAAGCAATCCGAACAACCAATACACATTATTGAATTAGCAAAACTTGTCATAAAAGAAAGACCTGATTCAAACGCAAACAGTGTAACTTCTATTATTCGTCAAACGGCTGCGACTGGAGAATTATTGCTTTTCTATGATGATTACATTGGATATCCCAAGAAAGAATATGGAGCAAATTACATTTTAATGCCACAATCGTTTGATGATTGGATGCAAGCATTTATGGAGTATGTTGTTACTCATAACCATTATCCTTGTAGTCAACAAAATGGTTATGAGGGTTATCTATACAGGTGGCATTATAAGGCAAGTAAATTGATTGATCTCTCCGCAGATGAGATATTAAAATTTGACCTTCTAGAAAAAGAGTTGGCATACTATCCACATAATGCCATAGAAAATCACTTCTTACAAAATTGTAATCTCTATAAGAAATTTGTAGAAAACAACAAACGAATGCTTACAAAAAACGATGCCCCTGAACTATTCAGCTGGTACTATGCTGCCAATCGTAACTATAGCAAATACAACGACAATCGGAATAAATACTTCAGACAACTTCTTCAATACATTTCAAAAATACTAAATTAAACCCGTTGGCGGAATTAAATTAGTGCGTATTTAACTTTGTCAATTGGTTTGTTATTGATATAATCGAAATATTGGACAACGGTATGTGCGTTGATTTTGCCGATATTACTGGCAAACATATAGGCTGTTTGTTTCACATATTTTCTCATAACCATGTACTGATCAATTAGTTGAGCGAAGTTTATCTCTATTCTCTTTCTATCTTTCGTAAAAGGTTTGAAAGTAGGTTCCCAATTCTCCTGGTTCAGATTATACCGGCACTCAAAACGTATGATGGAAATTTCAAACAGATACTTCATGCCTAACTTGCATCTTTTCCTCTTGATGTCCTGCATACTGGTATTGGCTTGGAATCAAAGCAGAAATAATTCTATATCCTTTAGCGGTACGTTACCGAAATTATTTACCAAATTAGTTGAGAATTGCTTGCAGGTTTCAAGAATTTTATCGAATTTTGCAGTGAAGTTGTACATGATTGAAAATGTTATTTGCCCAACTATGAATGCTGTAGTCGATAAATTAGCTGAAGATATGAAACTAAAAAGTAGGAGAAGAATATATACCTACCAAACATCAGGTCGTGTAGAATATGACGAGTTTTATATGAAACTTGCCAAGCCCATCATCGACGAGATAGACAGAGTATTAGCAAAGCACTATGGATTCACGGAGGAGGAGTTGGACTTCATCATCAATTACGACATCAAGTATCGGATGGGGGATGAACTTTCCGATTAAGTGAGAGCAGCGAAAGCTTGCTTTCTTTGCCGAGCGTGAGGAAAGTCGAGCGAAGCTCAGTTGGGGGAGGGAGGAATAATAGCTATTTAAGAAAGGATTAATCATGAAAGAAAAAGAAATAATGCTGACAACTGTGGAATTGAAAGATGCGGTGAACGCCATCAAAACTGCCATTTTGCAGAGTCAAAGCAGGGCGGTCAGAATGATTAGCGGTACACAACTCTCGCTGTATTTTGGCGTTGGACTTTATGTTTCAGCCAATTCACGCAAGGGAAAATGGGGAACAGGTGTAATCGATGCTATCAGTGAGCGGCTGCATAGGGAATTGCCAGGATTGCGTGGTTTTTCAGGACAAAATATTCGCAACATGCGCCAGTTTGCTGAGTTTTGGAAAAAGTATTTAATTTGCTCGCCATCGGCGAGCGAATTGAAAAACCAGGAATCGCTTGGCACGATTGACTGTGATTTCTTTACATTGGCAAAATGGTCGCCGTTGGCGAGCGAAATTAACCGTGATGAGTTTCTTAGCATCAGTTTCTCACACCACATGGAGATTTTGCACAAAACAAAAGATATTCAGGAGGTGTTGTATTGCATCCACGAAGCGGTAGTTCACCAATGGGATAAATACACATTGAGGGATATGCTTAAAGCAGGCATTCCGCAACCTGAATGCACTGCACCCAACAACTTCCTTCAGACTAGTTCATCGGCAAACACAGCCATGAAAGCGATAAGGATGTTCAAGGATGAGTATTT
>CACYHL010000030.1 GCA_902774205.1 uncultured Bacteroidota bacterium
GCTCAACATCAACTACGGACCGGGCGTTCGCTTCGGCAACGACTGCTTCCTCAACTTCGGCTGCACGCTCCTCGCCCTCGGCGGCATCACCATCGAGGATGACGTCTTCATCGGTCCGCACTGTGTGTTGGCCACCGAATACCATCCCGAAGACCCTGCCAAGCGCCACACGTTGCTCACCAAACCCATCGTGGTGAAACGCAACGCCTGGCTAGGCGCCGACGTGAAAGTGTTGGCGGGCGTCACCATCGGCGAGAACGCCATTGTGGCCGCAGGAAGTGTGGTGACGAAAGACGTGCCTGACAATATGGTGGTAGCTGGAAGTCCGGCCAAGGTAATCAGACCCATCGACCCAAACAAGAATGACTGACGGAAATATCAAACTATGTGTGGACAATAACAACTGACCGCCGCAAGGGGTTGAAGTGCCCTTTGCAGGCGGTGATATTTTGCCTGCATTCCAAAATAATGCGTATCTTTGCAGCATCAATTGAAACCAATAAACTGAAATAGCAATGAAAAAATTAGCATTCATCATGGCAGCATTTCTGACGATGAGTCTGAGTGGCTGCGCACAGAAAAACCAAACCCAAAATCAAGAAAAGGAAAACCCCGAAATGAAAAAGACTTTAGTAGTTTACTTCTCGGCCACCGGCACCACCAAGGCCGCCGCACAACGTCTGGCAACAGAACACAACGCCGACCTTTATGAAATCACTCCCGAACAGCCATACACCGATGCCGACCTTAACTGGCGTGACAAATCATCACGCTCGACCATTGAGATGAATGATAAGACCTCGCGGCCAGCCATCAAAGGCACATGCGAGAACATCGCCGACTACGACACTGTATGGATCGGCTTCCCTATTTGGTGGTACACCGCCCCCACTATCGTCAACACCTTCATCGAAGCGCACGACCTCAGCGGCAAGGTGCTCAACGTCTTCGCCACCAGCGGCGGCAGCGGCGTGAAGGACTCCTACAACGACCTCAAGAAGGCGTATCCGCAATATAATTGGGGAGAGAGTCGGTTGATGAATAGATAGGGAAATTTTTGATGGATTGCTGTAGGGCTGCCATAATATGACAGCCCTATATGTTTATATAATACATTCCCAATAATCTCCCCAACGTTACATCTACATAAAAGAATATGTGGCCTTCAGCCTCCCGAATTCAAACAAATAATAGGTGGGAGCGCCACACATGCTATGCATTTTAAAACAATGGTATAATCAAAGCCTCTGTAAATTCCGATGATTTTGTAATCTGTTGTATGACTGTATCTTATTGCTGGAATAACAACTGCTCATGTCAACTGCACTCAGCACGATACAAACCCACAATACCCATTGGCGAAATTCGGATTTAAAGGGGCTGTTCATCGTCTATTTTATGGGGACTTCTATTTTTAATCGTTTTTTGCATTTGTTCGTATCATAACCTGTTGTGGACAAACCTGAAAGAGAAATCCGTTTTTTGTAAGGTGAAGTTGAGATGGACATCTCCCTACGGATCGGCACGCATGGCATCAAACTCCCGCCATCGATCATCGATGCCGTGGAGGTAGTCCCAGTAGTAGTCAAAGATGACACCGGACATATCATCGGGGTGATTGAGACCGCGTTTAAGCAGGTAGGTCTGCAAGCGGGAGCCGCCCCACAATCCCCAGTTGTTGCGGATCCACATTCCCGGACCAAAATGGAGTCCGTCAATCTCTTTGATGCTTTTGGAGTTTCGGATGAGGCTACGCAAATGTGGCGAAAGCAATTTGTCAAGCTGGTGAAAGCACTCCTCAATGTTTCGGGGGATGTAAATGCCGTTGATGGAGTCGGCGGTCAAGCGTTGCAGATAGGCTTCATACTCCTGTTTCCGTTGTATCTTTTTCTCCTTGGCCGCAATTCGTTTGTCGCTTTTCCGCAAGAAAGCGTAAAACTCCTGACACCATAAATCTATATCGTCTGGAAGTTGAGCCGGGAATGCATATTCCAGTCCCAAGATGGCCTCGCGGAGGGTTGCGTCCGGCAAGCTGTCCTTGTTTTCCATCTCAATGATGGTGGCCGCTCCTTCCCTGTCGATTCGCAGCAAAGCATGAATCCGGTAGTACTTGTACTTATCGAGATTTCCTCCTTTGTCTTTATCGCTCTTCATGTTTAAAGCCTTTGCCAAGGCATTCTCTACTGCACCGTAGCTATTGTCATTTTTGAGATCGACATATTCACCGCCATTCTCGAACTCCACTTCTTCCCGTTTTATGTCTGGCATCGCCGACAGTTGGTCCAGTGTAAAAGTGTCAAAATCTGTCTCCACGAACTGCCCAGTTGGGAGATACAATTCGATTAGTCGGCGCGTGAAAGTGTATATATAAACTGTATCATTGCAAAGGAATACAGGATGCTCCGTCAGAAATGTGTCGCGAGAGGATGATTGGGGCTTGAAAATGGAGTGTGGAAGTCCATTTGTCCATTCCAGTGTGCGAGCGGTAAAGAACAGGTAATCAGTACAAGTATCACAATGAATCAGCTCGTTTAGGTGGATACGCCGCAGCACCTTCCCATTTCGGTACAGGCTGACAACGTGGGTGGTATATTGGGAGGTATCACTTTCGTATACCCTATTCAGAATATGCGCCACCGTCATTCCGTCGTTGCTGATGAAGAGATAGCCTTCCGTCAAACATTCTGGGATGGTGTACAAAAATCTGGATGTGCTTTCGTCATACACGTCGGTCCGTCCCCTGCACGACTCCTGAATCGGAGAGTAGGGGAAAGTGATGGCTTTATAGTTCTTGTTCTGCGAATATACCGTCACGACATGTCTATAGTGTGGAATAGAGATGGCCTTGGCCGTTTCGCAAAACAGCAGAACGAGGCAGAGCAAGAAACCCAATGGCAATGCGGCGTACTTGTTCATTTTCCCAAAATACTAACCAATTAGGCCGCGAAATTACGCAAAATCGCACAGATAACGAATTTTTTCTTCTTTTTCTATGTAAAATTTTGCTGTTTTGGTTTTCTTGCACTCACCTTTCGGAAATGGTAATATTGGTTGACAGTTCTCTAATACAACCTTTGCCCATTGTTCTATACATGAAGCTTGTCACGCTCCTTGTTAGATTGCTTTTTTGAAATCACTGACTGTTCGTGCAGTCTCTCTATCTGTCTTATTTTCTGCTCCCGTGAGTAAGGATGCAATGACATACGTTGCACCTCCCGCTGAGCAGCCATGCTGTTCGAACGGTGAAAATCGTTGATATACAATCCGTCCATTGATAAATAATTCTGCATAGTGGTCAAGTTGTTTCAGACCTTCGGGAGTAAAGCCGTTTTCAATAATTTTGGAAACAGATGCCCAAAAATATTTGTTGTTCACGATGGAATTTGTTTAGGAGACAAAAATACATTTTTTCTCAAATGAAAATCCATCCTGCTTTTCTCGGAAGATGCTGATTATTGGATAATACATTGTATCTTTGCGCTATAAAAAAATGCAAGTGTTATTTTAGTATGATCCTCTATTTTTCCGGTTCGGGTAACAGTCTTGCCGTTGCCCGACAGATTTCCAACAAGACTGGCGAACAAGTGATACCGCTATGCAAAGCGGCAGGTAAAGACCTCACCGACGAGAAGCGCATCGGATTGGTGTTCCCAACCTACTGGCTCGACGTCCCCATTGCCGTACGCGAGTTAGTGCCGCAGCTGCATCTCAGTGCGGCGGCATACGTGTATGTCGTCATCACCTGCGGGGCGCAGACCAACAACGCCGTGTGGACGGTGCGCCGACTGTTGCGCAAACAGGGTGTGAAGGTGGCCTACTGCCACAAAATCCGCGTACCCGACAGCAGCGCCCTCGCCTTCGGCCGCGACCCCAACCAACAGGCATGGAAGTTCGAGCGGTACCGGTCGCGGTTGGAGCAGATCATACAGGATGTCGCCACCGAGCAACGCGGTCTGCACTTCAGCGGTTTCGACCCCTTCGGCTGGCTGCTCAGCCGTCCGTCTGTCGCCGCCAAAACCCAGAAGGTGACCCGCCCGAACGTGAATGCCGAGCGATGTGTGGGGTGCGGCACCTGCGCCAAAATCTGTCCGCAGGACAATATCGTAATGGCCCGTAATGACGTATTGCCTGCATCCGCGACACCGTCTGCGCCTGCGACGGCACAGATCGGCGACCGTTGCACCGCGTGCCTCGCCTGCGTGCATTTCTGTCCGCACCTCGCGGTGGAAATCAACGGCAAAGCAGTGAAGAAGGAGTTCAGGTACCACCATCCCGACATCAAGCTGGCGGATATGGTGTTGCGGTAAACCCTTTACATAACCCCAATCCATACAACTATGAGCAAAAACGAAAAATACGAACTGCTATACAAACAGGTCCTCTCGCTGGCGGAAGGTGAGCGCGATAGGGAGGCGATGATGGCCAACACCGCTGCGCTGATACACGAGGCGTTCGGTTTCTGGTGGACGGGATTCTACCGTGTGGTGGGCGAAGAGCTGGTGCTGGGACCGTTTCAGGGACCGGTGGCCTGTTCGCGCATCCCGTTCGGTCGCGGGGTGTGCGGTACTGCATGGCAGGTGCAACGCCCCCTTGTCGTGCCCGATGTGGAACAGTTTCCCGGACACATTGCTTGCAGCAGCGCCTCCCGCAGCGAGATTGTGGTGCCGCTGATCTACCACGACCGGGTGGTGGCCGTGTTGGACATCGACAGCGAGCACCTTGCCACGTTCGACGAAACCGACCAAGCCGGATTGGAGAAAATAGCGGAGGTGCTGGCGCCGTTGACGTAAGGGAAAAATCAAAAACAGATGCGCCTTTATGATATTTGACAATGGCGAAAAGTTTGATTTTTAATATGTTATGAATATCCAAACGAAAGAACTTCTCGGCATCCAGTTCAATCGCATCATGGACAAGAAATCCTATGCCCTGCCTTGCGCGAGATGATGAATTAAAAATGGTTTCTATTTCACCACAAACTTCGCCGTTTCAAAGTGTTTTTCTCCCTTGATTTGCAAGATATAGAGTCCCTTTTCCAATCCAGCAACGGGAATTGTTCCATGGGAGGAGCCCGCTGCCACAGTTTGACCCAAGACATTTAAGATGGAATAATCCACTGTTTCGCAAGGAAGGTTCTTCATATAGAGGCGGTCGGACACAGGGTTGGGATAAACCTCTAACGGCTGCTGACGTGAAGATTCGTGGAGAGCCGAAGGTTTAGTCGCAGGAATGATATTCAAAATAATACCCTCAATCTTCGTCATACCATAATAAAAATCTGGATCTGGAATGTCGTACCAGTCATCTAAGGAATTTCCATAGCCAAAGTTGAGATGGAACTTGCCATCACTTTCCCTATAGCCATCAACCACAAGATTGTGACCGACTGTTCCCTCGGGATTTTCAACGGCAAGATGGGCGGGATAACCGGCTTGCAGATTGGAAATCAAGGTGGCATACATTACGGAATCGGGTTCCAGAAACAGCTGGCAGTCTGTAAAGCCAAACCTTTGGTACGCCGCAAACGCCTGATCCACAGCAAAGGTGCCTGAACCTTCCGAAGTATATACCTGTGTGCAGGCTGTGCCGCACGCGAACACCACGGCAGCCGCCAACAAGTCAGGGAGTTCCTCCCCACGCTGGAAAGTGGCATCAACGGAATCCAACAACCCGTTCAACTCAGGAAATGACGGAAACTGCAACATTTCCCAATCGTCATCAATATTATAATTGCGACCGGCGTAATGGTGGGCATAGTCGTCATTGTCAGAAAAACGTGTGTTTTGTGTTGTTCGCAAATAATTGAGAATCTGCCCCATGGCAATAGCGGGACATCCGGCAGCACTATATGCGTTGCCATTCACCGGGTCACGTGGACAAAGCTGATTGTAGGGGTAACTCTGTGACCACCGAGTGGCAAGGAGCGGTTCTTGCGCAAAGCTGCTCAAAGCGCAAAACAATAACAACACGGGAAAAAATCTTGACATTTTACTCTTAATTTGATTGACAGGACAAAAATATGAAATTTTTTGAAATTATCCCTTTTGCTTCTGTAAACTAACGAAGTGATTTTGTTATCATATTTTATACGTTTTTCTCTTTCGCGGCGAGTTGCCGTATAGTTTCAAAACAACTGTTCCCTACGCCGCGAGTGTGTCGTAGGTTGCTGTCACCTCCTCATACCGCACTCCTTGCAGTCGTTTGTATGAGTTTACGAAAATAATGTCGCTTCGCGACAAAAAACAATGATAAGATGAATTTGTATATGAAGCAGACCTCGGAGAGGTCATACTTTAATAAACCCAGATAAGCGCAGTTTTACTGCAGCGCAATCTGAGGAGACGGAACGAACTATAATAATCTCCGCGGTGCGCTGTAAACGTTCCCAAGAGCCAAACTGCTGCTCACCGCGGAATGGGGAACATTGCTAATAACAAAATTCTATACGAAATTAGAAGATGACAACAAGACTAAAAGGGAAAACGAAAATTGAACTGTCCATTTTCCATATTGATTATCATTATCTTACAATCTTAATTTTAGTGACTTGAATGGTCGGTTGAATGGTTTTCCATCGGAACCAGCACCGATCAAATCGTTCGCAAAAATACAATATTCCACGTTTCCGATATACGCAAAAGAATTTCAACCTTGATTTTCTAATGCAGAATTTTTGTATTTTTGCAAACTAAAACTGTGTATATACACAAAAATATTTTTTATGGAATTCAAGAGAGATCGGCGTGTGGGAAAGTCCTATTTGCTATTCAACCTGTTCAAACGCCACCTTGTTGAAAGCGGTGTCGCCGCCAATCATATCATTGAAATCCCATTGGACGATTTCGCTTACAGTGAATATCGCAATGCGGAAAAGATGTACCACTTTGTCAAAGAAGCATCCGCCAGTGATAAGGAAATGTACTATGTTTTCATTGACGAGGTGCAAATGCTTGACCGATTCGTGGATGTGCTGAACGGCTTTCTGCACATTGATAATCTTGATGTGTATGTTACAGGTAGCAACGCCAAATTCTTATCCTCCGACATTGTGACCGAGTTTAGAGGTCGTGGAGTGCAAGTCAATGTCAACCCTCTCACTTTTAAGGAGATTTTCACGGAGAAAGGAGGCGAAGTGACCTCCCTTTGGAAAGATTATATGTACTATGGCGGCATTCCTTTGGTTGTGACCGAACCTGATGCTTCCATTAAGAGGGAAATGCTGCACGCCTTGGTGAAAGAAACTTATTTGACTGATATCATAGAACGAAACAAGGTGAAGAATGACACGGAACTGTCAGACTTGTTCAATATTTTGGCATCCAACATTGGAACGCTGACGAATCCGACCAAACTTTCCAACACTTTCAAAAGCGAGAAGAATGTCTCCGTTAACTCCTGGACAATCAAGCAGTATATTGATTACTTTGAGGATTCTTTCCTGCTAAAGAAAACCATCCGCTATGACATTAAGGGAAAGAAGTATATAAACACTCCCTGCAAATACTACTTTTCAGATATCGGGCTGCGCAATTCCGCCTTGGATTTCAGGCAGGTAGAACCCACCCACGTAATGGAGAACATAATATTCAACCACCTACTTCATTTCGGATACAGCGTGGATGTCGGAGTAATGGAACGCTACTCAAAAGACAAGAACGGCAAAACCGTGAGGAATACGCTTGAAGTGGATTTTGTCTGCAACAAGGACAACGACCGACTCTATGTTCAAAGTGCCTTTTCCATTCCCGATGCAGAAAAACTCGAACAAGAGCAACGCTCCTTATACCTGATAGACGACTCTTTCAAAAAGATGATTCTGACCAATGACACCATTCCAGCGCACCGACTGAACAATGGAGTCTATGTGATGAATGTGTGTGATTACCTGTTGGAAGATTAGGTGGACTGAACCCCTTGAATGGATTCTTGAATGATTTTCAGGAAAAAGGAAGAATGGGAGGAGAACGGTCAAAAATTAAATCATTGATTCTTAATGATTTAAAACAAAAAAAACGCCCTGTCGAAAAACTGGGCGTTCCGCTAAAAAAGAGCGGAAAACGAGACTCGAACTCGCGACCCCGACCTTGGCAAGGTCGTGCTCTACCAACTGAGCTACTTCCGCGTAATTTGGTCAAGAGCGGAAGACGGGTCTCGAACCCGCTACCTGCAGCTTGGAAGGCTGCCGCTCTGCCAAATGAGCTACTTCCGCAATGAAGAAGAATAGCGTGGGAGGGGGAGGATTCGAACCTCCGAAGGCTTAGCCAACAGATTTACAGTCTGCCCCATTTGACCGCTCTGGTACCCTCCCGAGGGAGAGCCGATGGACGGACTCGAACCGCCGACCGGCTGATTACAAATCAGCTGCTCTACCAACTGAGCTACATCGGCTTTTCTTCTTCATATTTTCCTCAATGAACGTCTTGAATGCAAAATTCGGCTGCAAAAATACTTTTTTTTTTTGATATGCTCAACCGTCAATTCGATTTTTTTTATCACTTGTCTATTATCATACTGAATATTAAGGATTTAATTTTTCATCTGCTCCGCCCCTACCCTCTGAAGCTTGCGCTCTTTCCGCTGTTTCGTCCATTGCGAAAGTTCGTCAATGTTAGCTGAAAAAGTGAAATAGTTGGGCACCGCCCCCACCGCATAATGCTCCCGCGAAAATCCTATCTGTATGCTGTGTATGTTTATGCAAAAACCATAAGAAAAGCCTGCCATAGAACGTTTCTGAGGTATCTTCATCTCCTGATGCCGCTGATGGTTGTAAGCAATCTGCAACGAAAAATATTTGACAGGTATCACCTCCAAACCAAAAACAAAATGGCGGAAGAAATTGTCGAAAAACTGCGCCGCCTTTGTCGGATACTTGTACTCGCCTGTGATCCCGTCCTTTTCTAACAGCGGGTCGTTCTCCCCAACATACGCGAGATTCCACTTGTAAAGCGAGTGTAGTGTGATGTGATACCGCACCGGAATGTGCTTCAGCCTCTGCGAGAAAGCAAATTGTATGTCGAATGGAAGCCGCTCGTAATTTCCTGTAGTATAAGGTTTTAATTCACTTCCAATGTTTTTGAATAACAATGTGAGCGAAATCTGTTTTGCTCTGTTGAAATACGTTCCGGCAACATCAGTGGCAAAACCGAAAGAGCTGTAACGCTCATATCCTGAATATATTAGCTTCAAAGATGCGCCTATTGAGAAAGAGCTGTCCAACCGCCGCCCCCAACCGACCATGAGCGCATAGTCGCCAGCAGTGAAACGCCCCGTCTCCAAGCCATTGACATCGGTTCCATCGAACTTGCCGTAACTGACGCACTGGAGCCCGAAAGCGAAACTGCCTGCCTTCTTGAACGTGTGCGAGTAGAGCATCGAGCCGTAGCCGGTGTTTGTGAAATAATCTGTGAAATTCGCCGACAAAGATGTGTGGAAATCGGGATTTATGGCAGACGGGTTATAAAGCAGTATAGACGGATCATTGTCTTCTATTGAAATGAGATTTCCGCCCAACGCCGACATCCGAGACGACTGGCTGAAATTGAGGAACTGATATACATAACTCCCCTTCGGCTGCCCGAAAACGAAAACAGACAACATCGCAAAGAAAACAAGAAAGAGAGTTTTTTTCGTCATTTATTTTAAAAGTTCCGGCAAATATAACGAATTTTAAATTTTGTTATTGTATTTCAGGAAAATCATCAAGAGAAATCACCTTTTCATTTTCAAAATCCACTTTGAAGAAAAATGTGGATTCTCCGTTGGTAATTGCAACAAACGGAGCTTTAAGCGTCATGTTGTAGCGTGCCGCCTGTTCCGCAACGTTCTGTGTGAGCGGCACCGCCGGCTGCTTGCACTCAACGACCATGGCTGGGCTGCCGTCTCCCGAAAAGACAACGATGTCGAACCGCCGCGGCATTGAGTTGACTTCGATTTTGCGCTCAATAGCGATGTGCGAAGCCGCCACTCCCCGCTCCTCCGTAAGAAAATGAAGAAAATATTGGCGTACCTGCTCCTCAGGAGTGAGCGCTACCCATTTTTTTCTGATAAAATCAAAAATCTCGCTTTTGTTATCCTTTATTCTCACTCTTGGCATGACAAATCATTTATCCTTAAACTCCTCCTGAAGCGTCTGCTCCAAGACAAGCGGTGAGAGGTCGCGCTGGATGTTGCCGCCCTTGCAAAGCGAAATCTGACCCGTCTGCTCCGACACAACGACCACTACCGCATCTGTCAGCGTGGTGGCTCCAAGTGCTGAGCGGTGACGCAATCCGAGGTCGGTGGGAAGGTCTTCCTTGTGCGACACCGGCAGAATGCAGCGCGCCGCCACTATCCTGTGGTTCTTGATGACAAGCGCGCCATCGTGCAACGGACTGTTCTTGAAAAATATATTCTCGATAAGCTCGCGTGAGATGAGCGCGTCAAGTTTCTCGCCGCTGCTGATAAAATCGTCAAGCGGATTGTCTTTCGCCAGCACAATCAATGCGCCGGTTTTGGAGTCGGACATGCGGCGGCAGGCACGGCAAATAGAGTGAATGCCCTCCTTGTATGCCTCAGTGTTGCCTTTCTTATGGAATCTTCCCGCAATAAGCTTTATGTATCTCGTGTTTCCAAGAAGAAGAAGAAACTGCCTGATTTCCGGCTGGAAAACAATAATCAGTGCAAGAACGCCAACGCTGATTATCTGTCCAACAATCTCAGAGACCATCGTGAGATGCATGAAAATAGTGATTTTCCAAAGAATGAATATCACAACTATGGTCCACACGATACGCAACGCCGCCGTTCCCTTCAAAAGACGGTATAATTCCAGCAGTATCAGCGCGACTAACAGAATATCCACGACATCTGCTATCCCGAATTTCAAAAACTGTAAAACAGACAATAAAAACATTTCATCTGAAATTTGCGGCAAAAATAATAAAAATAGTGAGTTTTGAGGAAGATTTTGCAAAACTTTATAAGTTGAATTTTCTGACACAAAAAAAACATTTTAAACTTATCAAACATACCAAAAGTTGGTGTATATTTGCAAATTTGATATATAGAATTACAGAATTAAGCTAAAAACATTGTAACATCTTGATGCTATGATACTTATTAAAACAATTGATGAATTGACAAATGTGCTGTTCAGAATACGCAGCAGCGAAAAGTCGATAGGTTTTGTTCCGACAATGGGCGCATTGCACCAAGGGCATTTGTCTCTTTTGCAGCGGGCGCGCAAGGAGAATGAGGTTGTGGTCTGCTCCATTTTTGTCAATCCTATACAATTCAACAATGCTGAGGACCTTGCAAAGTATCCGCGGACATTGGATCGCGATGTTGAGCTTATCAAGTCTATCACCGATGTGATTTTCGCGCCGGAGCCAGAGGAGGTATATCCGGAAATCCCTACTGAGAAGTATGATTTCGGCGACCTCGGCAAAGTTATGGAAGGCGCGTACCGCCCGGGGCATTTCAACGGTGTGGCGACTATCGTGAACCGCCTGTTCAACTGGATTAAGCCCGACAAGGCATATTTTGGGGAGAAAGATTACCAGCAGTTGGCGATA
This sequence comes from uncultured Bacteroidota bacterium, assembly GCA_902774205.1. Classification (GTDB taxonomy): domain Bacteria; phylum Bacteroidota; class Bacteroidia; order Bacteroidales; family WCHB1-69; genus RUG11942. The sequence continues at coordinate 11,553 of CACYHL010000030.1, forward strand.
ATTCGGGAGATGGTGCGTCAGAAATCGCTTCCTGTGGAGATAATCGGCTGCCCGACAGTGAGAGAGGAGAGCGGTTTGGCAGTGAGCTCACGCAACCAGCGCCTCACCGCCGAAGAGAAGGTGATCGCCGCAAACATCTACAGGATTCTTCAAGAGGCGAAGAAAAACTCAAATCTTCCTGTAAGTCAAATCAAACAATTGGTCGTTAGTGAGATAGAAAAAATAAAAGAGTTCAAATTGGAATATTTTGAAATCGCTGATGCCAAGACTTTGCAGCCGGTGGATAAGGTTACAGAAGGCAACACAATTGCGTGTATCGCGCTCTACTTGGGCGGAGTTAGACTCATTGACGAAATATTATTATAAAATTCAAGGCTATGCAAATTGAACTGTTAAAATCAAAAATCCATCAGGTTACTGTCACAGAGGCGAATTTGCAGTATGTCGGCAGCATTACGATTGATGAGACACTGATGAATGCCGCGAATCTCATTGAGAATGAGAAAGTTCAAGTGTTGGACATAAACAACGGCGAGAGATTTGAGACGTATGTTATCAAAGGCGCGAAGGACTCTGGTGTCATCTGTCTCAACGGACCTGCCGCGCGCCGTGTGCAAGTGGGGGACGTGGTTGTCATAATCTCTTACTGCTCAATGGATTTCGAAGAGGCGAAGAAATTCAAGCCTACAGTTATTTTTCCAGACAAGAATAATCATTTAAAATAATTTAAAAAGAAAAAAAATGTACAGATTAGTATTAGTTCGCCACGGCGAAAGCGAATGGAATAAGGAAAACAGGTTTACGGGCTGGACAGATGTGGCGCTGTCGGACAAAGGTCGCGAAGAAGCTAAAGAAGCTGGAAAAAAACTTTTGGAAGCGGGATTCAATTTCAAATATTGCTACACATCATATTTGAAAAGGGCAATCACAACTTTGAATATCATTTTGGAAGAGATGAACTTGCTGTGGCTTCCAGTTGAGAAGACTTGGAGACTTAACGAGAAACATTATGGCACACTGCAAGGGCTTAACAAATCGGAGACGGCGAAGCAGTATGGCGCCGACCAAGTTCAGCTTTGGCGCAGAAGCTACGATGTGCGCCCACCCGCGCTTGACGAGAGCGACCCGCGTCACCCTATCAATGACCCACGCTATCAGGGCATTAACGAGCCAGGGTGCGCACCCGCAACGGAAGCGCTGAAAGACACTATCGAACGTATCCTCCCGTTCTGGAAATCAGACATTTCAAAGAAACTCCAACAGGAGGGTGAGGTCATTGTCGCCGCCCACGGAAACAGCCTCCGCGGAATCATCAAATATCTCAAAAACATTTCAGATACAGATATTATCTCTTTGAATCTGCCCACAGGGATTCCTTACGTTTTCGAATTTGACGAGAATATGAAGCTTGTGAAGGATTATTTCCTCGCTGACGAGGAGACGGTGAAGAAATTGATGGAAGCGGTAGCGAATCAGGGAAAATGAGGAAATAGGAAATAGGAGATAGGAGTTATGGTGAAGAGTTATGAGGATTTGATTGTGTGGCAGAAGGCGATGGAGATGACTGAAGAGGTGTATCGTATTACGAAGCAGCTTCCAAAAGAGGAGACCTTTTCACTTATGGATCAGATGAGGCGGTCGGCGGTATCTGTACCTTCAAACATTGCTGAAGGGTTTGGCAGAAAGAATTTCACCGTTTCCTGCTCATAGCACACGGCTCCGCAATGGAACTCGAAACGCAACTGAAAATATGTCTCCGCGTAGGATATCTACAACAAGAAATGATAACTAAAGTATTAAATCTTTTATCAGAAATAAGCAAAATAACCTCCTCTTTACTCACTCCTCATTCCTAACTTCTAACTCCTAAAAAACAAACACCAATGAAACAATTTCTATTGATAATATTATCTTTCATGACAATCGCCTGCTTTGTCTCTTGCGGTGGGGGCAATTCCAACGGCAAGGGCGCTGAAATTGGCGATATCCATAACCCCGCTTCGCCGGAAGGGGTGTCGCAAAAAGAGAATGAGAATATGCCTGTCCTCACTTTCGAGAAGACAACCCACGATTTCGGCAGGGTGATTCAGGGAGAGAGACTTACATACGCTTTCAAATTCAAAAATACAGGGAAGTCAAATCTCATTATATCAAGCACTTCCGCCTCTTGCGGCTGCACAACGTCAATTCCGCCAAAGGAACCGATACGCCCGGGTGAAAGCGGTGAGATTAAAGTGACTTTCGACTCTAAACGCAAAAGCGGAAACGTGAAAAACAGTGTGGTGGTCGCTGCAAACACTTACCCCGTGAATACAGTCATAACTGTTACAGCGGAAGTGATAGAACCTTGATTATCAATACATTAATTCAAACAAATATTAATTTTAAAACCAAAAATGATGAACCAGTTTTTCTTTTTATTGATGTCGAATCCACAGGGAGCGGAAGGACAACAAGGCTCTGGAATGAGCAGTATGCTTATTATGATTCTTCTTATTTTCGTGGTTTTCTATTTCTTCATGATTCGTCCGCAATCGAAACGCCAGAAGAAAATACAAGAGTACCGCGACTCACTCCAGAAAGGTGACGAGGTTATCACAATCGGCGGCATCCACGGCAAAATCACCAATGTTGACGAGACCACTTTCACAATTGAAATCGCTGACGGCGTGAAGATAAAGATAGAGAAGGCGGCGGTCGCCATTGATGAAAACGAGGTGTCGAAAAAGAAAGAGGAGAAACAGACAATCGTCACAGTTGACGGAAAAGAAAAATAACAGTGTCATGGCTGAAATCGGCAACGGGAAATTTCGTCTGAAAAAGCCCTCGGCGACTTTTTTTGTCTGCCTGCTGCTTTCCGTGGCGATATGGCTTCTGACAAATTTTTCGAAAGACTATACTATAAAATTGGAATATGATGTGGCGTGTACCGACTTGCCGGAGAACCTTGACAATGTCACGCTTTCTGATTCAGTGTTCACGGTTGTCTTTCACGCCCGCGGCTTCGATTTTCTAAAGTCAAATTACTCAGCGGACAACAGGGTTATCAACCTTCCCGTGAAACAGCTTATCCAAACAAAACGCAAAAACTTGTACAACTATACTTTCACCAAGCAGGAACTGACTGAATATCTGACAAATAATGGTTTCTATGAAGATGAGTTCGTTGAGATAGAAACACCTGAGCGATTCACCATTTATCTGAAATAGTCATGCTGAAAGTGGGGCTTACAGGCGGCATAGGCAGCGGAAAGACGTTTGTGGCAGAGATTATGAAACGCCATGGTTTCCCTGTTTTTGACGCTGACTCCGAAGCGAAAAAGCTGTATGCAAATCCGGATGTTATCGCAGAAGTGAAACAGATGTTTGGTGAGAGCGTTTTCGTTGAAGGTAATATTGATTTTGGTCAGCTCGCAAAAGCCGTCTTCAATTCTCCAGAGTTGCTTCAAAAGCTTAATGATTTTATCCATCCTCTTGTAAGACAGAATTTTATAAAATGGGCGGAAGAACAAAACAGTGAGGTCGCGGTTATGGAATCAGCCATCGTCTTTGAATCTGATTTGCAGAAGATGTTTGATAAGATAATAGTTGTTGATGCTCCTGAAGAAGTTCGTGTTGAAAGAATAAAAACGAGAAATCCAAACTGGAGCGAGAGTGAGATACGCCGCCGCATCGCTTCGCAGATGCCGCAGTCGGAAAAATGCGCTTTGGCTGATTTCGTCATCATTAACGATGGAAAATCGGAGTTGGAAAGCCAGATATTGAAAATCAAGACTTTATTGTGATGTATAGCATAGAGGTAGAACATTTGACCAAGAAATTCGGCGCGTTCACCGCCGTCAACAACATCAGCTTCAAAGTTGAGGAGGGCGAGATTTTCGGGTTTCTCGGCGCAAACGGAGCGGGGAAAACAACAGCCATAAAGATGATGTGCGGACTGTTGCAGCCTACTTCCGGCAAGGCGACAATCGCCGGCTACGACCTCGCTACGGAGGCGAAAATGATAAAGAAGCATATCGGCTACATGAGCCAGCGTTTCTCACTTTACGGAGACCTGACCTTGTATGAGAATATGCAACTCTTCGGCACAGTTTATGGTATTCCTCATAATGAATTGAAAGGCAGAATATTAAAAGGACTTGAAGCGCTAAAGATGTCCGACAAGGCAAACACGTTGGTCGATTCCATACCGCTTGGCTGGAAGCAGAAACTCGCTTTTGCCACAGCAATGCTCCACCGCCCGAATATTGTCTTTTTAGATGAGCCAACCAGCGGCGTTGACCCATTGGTGCGACGCGAGTTCTGGAATATGATTTACGAGGCTGCCTCACAAGGAATAACTATCTTTGTGACAACGCATTACATGGACGAAGCCGAATACTGCAAGCGTGTCTCAATAATGTCGGACGGTGAAATAAAACTTATCGGCACCCCAGACGAGCTGAAGAGCCAGATGAATGCCAATAGCATTGCCGAAGTTTTCAGCAAGCTGATAACGAGATAGTTACATCAGCAGGAATGGGCACGGCTCGTTGCCTACAGACTTCACAGAAGCGCGTTTTAAAACATACATCAGCGACACTTCCAAGCCGCCGCGCACACGGGTCGCGCGGATGAATTTCGAATAATTGAAATCGTAGCTTATACCCATTTTGACATTCTGCCAGCGCAAAGTCGCCTGCACGATCACAGCATCGTTCCAGCGGCAAAAAAGCCCGCCGCCAAAAGCCCAGTTGTTGGTGTAAGCGTTTTTGTGGTACTGGTATTCGGCCATGCAACCGAAGTTTATCTCTGTGAAATTGTCTTGGAAAGCGGCATAAACCATCGGACTCAAATAGACATCTTTATGAACCATTATCTGTGTCATGAAATAAGCTGCTGTCTTTATCGGCAGCTTCGAGCTTTCGTCTTTGTAGTAAGTCTGTTTCGGGGTGTTCAGATGCGACACGGCCGCGCCTGTCACAAGCGAGAATTTCTCCGAAGGCACAAAGCTGTAGTTCAGCCCCAACCCCCAGTCGAAGACAGTGATTTTATATTTTTCGAGAGTTTCTGTGATAGGATTATCAGGATTGTAATAGCCGTTAATCCATTGCTCATCAAAAGAGAGTTGGGAGAAATTGATTGAGCGGTTGATGACCGCCGCGTATGCTCCGAAGCCGAGTTTGTGGCGGTTCCGGTGGTCAACGCTTTTGACGTAAGAGACGGAGAGCAGCGGCTGGAACGAGGTGTAGCGCGAATCGCCGGCGCGGTCAGCGTTCAAAAGAAATCCCAAGCCTATGAGCTCGCGCCGGCGGTTGTTCTTGTAAACGGGCGCGTCTATCGAAGCTGAGAATGTGAGAAACGGCTTCGTGACCGAAAGCCATTGTGTACGCTGGTTCACCCCCGCGCGAAAAAGACCGTTAATAGCACCTGTCATGGCGGGGTTCAAATTAAGGGGAGAAGTCGTAAATTGCGAATAGTGGATGTCTTGTGCGAAAATGTGAGTGAAGAGTGACAGCAACACCACTATTATTATAGTATATTTGTATTTGTCTTTCCAACAGCGTTTCAGATATTTGCGAAGCTCGTTCTCGCGCGGGTTGTCCTGCGGCTCGTAGAATTTCGCCCCGCTTATCGAGTCGGGCAGAAACTCCTCCTCCACAAAATGGTTCTCAAAATCGTGAGAGTATTTGTAATCCTTGGCGTAGCCAATATCTTTCATCAGCCGTGTTGGGGCGTTGCGCAGGTGCAGCGGCACCGGCAGGTCACCTGTGGATTTTATCAGCCCGAAAGCGTTCTCTACAGCCATATACGCGGCGTTGCTCTTTGGAGATGAGGCAAGATAAGTGGTGGTCTGAGAAAGCACAATCCGGGCTTCGGGCATACCGATCTGGTGTACCGCCTGAAAACAGCTGTTCGCCAAAAGCAGCGCATTAGGGTTGGCGTTGCCGACATCTTCCGAAGCGAGGATTATGAGCCGGCGGGCGATGAAAAGAGGATCCTCGCCAGCTTCGAGCATCCGGGCAAGCCAATAGACCGCCGCATTGGGGTCGCTGCCCCGCACCGATTTTATGAAAGCTGAAATTATATCGTAGTGATTCTCTCCTTTTTTATCGTATATCGCTAAGTTCTTTTGGATTATTTTCAGGACTATATCATTGTTAATCAGAATCTTGTCAGAATTACGGCGGAGCGTTTCAGTAACAAGTTCAACAGCGTTTATGAGTTTCCGCGCGTCACCGCCTGAGATACGGAGCAACGCCTCGTCTTCAGCAATCTCAATTTTGCACGACAAATCTTTCTCAAGGAAAGTGACACAACTTGCGATTATTTTTCTCAAATCTTCCTGTTCCAAAGATTTAAGGATATAGACCTGACAACGTGAAAGCAGTGGCGAAATGACCTCAAAGGAGGGATTTTCGGTGGTCGCACCGATTAGTGTCACAACGCCCTGTTCCACGGCACCGAGCAACGAATCCTGCTGCGCCTTGCTGAAACGGTGGATCTCGTCAATGAAAAGGATCGACTTTCCAAGAGAAGCGCGCGCTTTGTCTATCACCTCGCGAATCTCCTTCACCCCTGAGCTGATTGCGCTCAACATGTGGAAGTCGGCGCCAGTGGTCTCAGCGATGAGCAACGCGAGAGTGGTCTTGCCAACCCCCGGCGGCCCCCACAGTATCATCGAGTGGAGACGGTCGTTATCGATAGCCGTACGCAAAATCGCCCCCTCCCCCATAAGGTGCTGCTGCCCTATGTAGTCGCTCACTTTCCGCGGGCGCAATTTCTCTGCTAACGGCTTATCTGACATATAATTATAAATTACTCCTGAATATATTACAAGAATGCAAAGTTACAAAATTATTCACTCCAGCAGGCACTAATGATTTGCCCAGAAAAATCCACAGAAAATTTATTTTCCTTTCACCACCACCACTATTTCGCCTTTAACCTCTTTCTCAGCAAAATGGGCAACGGCTTCAGCAAGCGTGCCGCGGAAATTCTCCTCATGTATCTTCGTCAGCTCGCGGGCTACCGAAACCTGCCGCTCCTCACCAAAAACAGGAATCATCATGTTTAGTGTTTTCACCAATCGGAACGGTGACTCATAGAAAATAACTGTCTCCTCGCGTTCAGCCAATAATTTCAGCGTGCTCTCCTTCCCTTTTTTGTGAGGAAGGAAACCATGAAAATAGAACTTGTCCGCCGGCAGTCCGGAGTTTATGAGTGCGGGGACAAGTGCGGTGGCGCCGGGCAGACATTCAACCTCAATGCCAGCGGCGAGACATTCGCGCACCAACAGAAAGCCGGGGTCAGAAATTCCAGGGGTCCCCGCATCGCTTGTGAGCGCAACGCTGCCAGCTGCCTTTATCATATTCACCATATTAGCCACCTGCTGGTGCTCATTGAAAATATGGTATGCGATACAGCGTTTCTCAATCTCAAAATGGCGCAACAGATTACCTGTCGTCCGCGTGTCCTCACAAAGCACAAAATCGGCCTCTTTCAGCACACGGAGCGCACGCAGTGTTATGTCTTCCATATTCCCTATCGGTGTGGGAACCAAAAATAATTTCATCTCAATATTTTTTGCAAAAGTAATTATTTTAACAGAAAAAGCGAAATTATTCATCTGATTGCCACTTTTAGCGAGATGTCGGTTAATACGTTCTTCCATGGCAACAAGCCGCTGATTTATAACATAACCTCTCAATAGATATTCTTTTAATACAGATGTCGCCCATCTGCGAAAGCGTGTTGCGTTGGCACTATTGACACGATATCCAACTGAGATAATCATATCAAGATTATAATAATCCAAATTGCGATTAACTTGCCGAAGCCCCTCTTTTCGAACTACTCTAATTTTTTGAGTTGTTGCCGATGAATCAAGTTCGTGAGTTTTAAATATACTTTTAATGTGGTATGTAATATTGTTCTCTTTTACATCAAACAAAATGGACATCTGGTGTTGTGTTAGCCATACGGTTTCTTTATCTAACATAACTTCCAATGCCACATTATCATCAGGTTGGTATAGTATGACTTCACCTTTGCAATCAGTAACATGTGTGAAATTTTGTTGTTCGGTTAGTTTCATTGCAGATGAATTATTGTACAAAGATACTGTAAATTTATTAATATTTAGTATTGATTTTTATAATAGCTTTATTTAATTCCATTTTTGCTGCCAAAATATTGCCAAATGGATATTTTTCGCTTTTATATTGCGGCAGTTAAACAATATGAAATGATATTATTAAAAATTTTTCAAAAATATTGGAAATTTTAATTTTTTATTGTATCTTTGCATTCTAAAAAATACTAATCATGGAAGCGGAAAATCCTATTGCGGTACGTCTCAAACGCCGAAGAGGTCATAAAAAAAGCGAATTATGACTCAGAACTGAATATTTATACCGACAGCAAATACATTAAGATGGCGGGAAACACCTTATGGAACGGCTGTCTTGTCGCTTTGGACGCGACGTTGCAAGTGCGCAAGGGCAAGGGACGGCCATCTATAGAAAAGTACAAGGAGGCGGCAGGCAAGCGCGACAGGAAATTGTTGGCTTTTATTGTAGGTGGATACGATATTATGCACCTTGTTATGGGCTATGACGGCAACAAGGTGAAAAAAGTGTGTGATGCGGGCTTCGAGTATGCAACCGCCATCATTGACCGCTGTGCCGCGTTGTATCCGGGTGTTCCGTGTGCGTGAAACAAAATCATATCTAAATTCTCTAAAAGCACTAATCATGGAAGCGGAAAAACCTATTGAAGAGGCACGGCGGTACGTCTCAAACGCCGAAGAGGTCATAAAAAAAGCAAATTATGACTCAGAACTGAATATTTATACCGACAGCAAATACAATACATTAAGATGGCGGGAAACACCTTATGGAACGGCTGTCTTGTCGCTTTGGATGCGACGTTGCAAGTGCGTAAGGGCAAGGGACGGCCATCTATAGAAAAGTACAAGGAGGCAGCAGGCAAGCGCGACAGGAAATTGTTGGCTTTCATTGTGACAGGATATGACACGATGCACCTTGTGATGGGCTATGACGGCAACAAAGGGAAAAAAGTGTGTGATGCGGGCTTCGAGTATGCAACCGCCCTCATTGACCGATGCGCCGTGTTATATCCGGGTGAGCCGTGTGCGTAATTAGAATGATGTGGTATTGCAAAAAATTATAGAGCGTTGGAGGCAAACTCGTTGGTGGCACTCACCGAATTCAAATTTTCAACACCTTTTTCACAATCCCTTCCGTGTCCATTCCAAGCTCCTTGTATAATTCAGCGGGGGAGCCGTGCGGGACAAACTCATCGGGAATTGCAATGTGCAGCAGTCTGTTTTTCAGCTGCTCGCGCTCAAGCAGCTCTGCCACAGCGGAATAGAGACCGCCAAGCTCGGTGCCGTCTTCCACTGTCACAAGCGTTTCGTATTTTTTAGCCGTCTCTATTATCAACGCCTCGTCAAGCGGCTTGAGGAACTGTGCGTCTATGTGTGCGGCGTTAATGCCATGTTTTTCAGCCAATTCGGAGATGGCGTTCTCCACAGTGTTGCCAATGTGTCCGATAGAGATGAACGCAACCTTTTCGCCCTCTTTCAAAATCCGTCCCTTGCCGATAGGCAGTATCTCAAATTCAGGCGTGCTGTTCTTCGGCAGCACCCCGCGCCCGCGCGGATAGCGTATCGCAAACGGCAACGTCCTCTCATTGTAAGCGGTGAACATCATATTGCGCAGAATAATCTCGTTCATCGGCGCCGCGATTACTATATTCGGTATAGTTCTTAAAAACGCCAAGTCGAACGCGCCCTGATGTGTCGCTCCGTCCTCGCCGACAATGCCGGCACGGTCAATGCAGAAAATGACAGGAAGTTTCTGTAATGCCACATCGTGGACAATTTGGTCGTATGCCCGCTGAAGGAAAGATGAGTATATGTTGCAGAATGGAACCATTCCCTGCGCGGCGAGCCCGGCAGAGAAAGTTACAGCGTGCTGCTCAGCGATGCCGACATCGAAAACTCTGTCTGGAAATTTGTCGCGCATGATTGTGAGAGAGCACCCTTGCGCCATTGCGGGAGTGATACCGACAACACGCTTGTCTTTTTCCGCCAATTCCAAAATCGCGTTGCCAAAGACATCTTGGTAGCGGTCGGGGGCATTTGCATCCGCAGAGGATGGAAGCAGCTCTCCGGTGTCAGGGTCGAATTTCCCAGGCGCATGGTATTTTGTCTGGTTATGTTCCGCAAGCGTCAGCCCTTTGCCTTTTATTGTGATGATATGCAGCAGATTAGGTCCCTGAATATCTTTCAGCTTGCGGAAAATTTTCACAAGCTGTATCACATCATGCCCATCAACCGGACCGAAATAGCGGAAACCAAGACTCTGAAACAGATTACTGCCACGCAAGATGAATCCTTTGAGGTTATTTCCAATCTTGCTGAAAAATCTCGTGAATCTGTTCGATGTGTTTTTCTTTAACGAAAATAGATTCCAAAGTCGGTTTTTGAACCTGTTGTATGAAGCCGAGGCGGTGATATGTAGTAGATACTTGCTCATCGCCCCAACATTTTTATCTATCGCTATCTTGTTATCATTTAATACAATAAGCATATTGGCATTAGTCTCGCCGGCGTGGTTCATGGCTTCAAACGCCTCGCCGCCGCCGATGGCTCCGTCTCCAATGATTGCTATATGGTTGCGGCTGTTGTCGCCTTGCAGCTTCGCCGCGACCGCCATACCCAAAACCGCAGATATGGAAGTGGATGAGTGCCCCGTGCCAAATGCGTCATACTCACTTTCAAAGCGGTTTGGAAAGCCGCTTATACCTTTGTAACAGCGATTTGTGTGAAACAGTTCCTTGCGCCCCGTTATTATCTTGTGGCAGTATGCTTGGTGCCCAACGTCCCAAACCATCTTGTCGGTCGGCGCGTCAAAAACGTAATGTAGCGCAACTGTCAACTCGATTGTGCCGAGGCTCGCGCCAAGATGCCCTGGGTTTTCGGCAGTACAAGTGATGATATAATCCCGCAACTCTTCGCACAACTCTGGCAAAGAGGCAATATCCAACTTTTTTATATCCGAAGGATACAAAACGGAATTTAAAATCTTATACTGCATCTCACTCAAAAAATGTGTGAAACAAGCAGGAATAGTTTTTTATTCTTCAGCGGTTTGTTCAGTCTCAGCTGGAGCAGGGCGATCTTTCTGGAATTCTGATTTTGTCATGAACGCGCAGACAAGGCAAAGGACCATAATACCCGTTGCAAGTCCCCAAGTGGCTTTTTCAAGGAAATCAGCCGTTCTTCTCACGCCCATAATTTGGTTTGAGCCGGCAAAATTGGAAGCAAGACCGCCGCCTTTTGAGTTTTGTATGAGAACGAAAAAGCCTAAAACGAAACAGGCTAAAATGATGATAACAACGACTAATGTAAACATTTCAACTATTTTTTTATTTTATTTCTTTTCTGTTTTTAACTTTTTTATTTGGTCTGCAAAGTAACAACTTTTTTCTGGATTATGCAATGATAACTTTTTGTAAATTTTTATTGCTTTCCCCACATACCCTTGTTCCGCAAAAATCAGCGCCAAAGTCTCGGAAATTATCTCCGGATTTTCAATACAACTTGACTTCCCATAATTGTAATTCTCATCATGGATTTCGGGGTTGAACTGGATTTTTGGCGGGTCGTTTGAGAACTTTTCTATCAGATTATCAATTATCTCCTCATCCGCATGTGTTGATTCCGCTTTTTCAGGAGTACTTTTCTCGCTAACTTCCTGAGGCTTTTCTTCAGTTTTCACCTCAATTTTCTCTTCAATTAGAGGAGTTTTTTCGAGTTCTTTTTCAGGAATATTTGAAATATTCTCGAAATAAGATGGTTCAGATTGTGTGAAGTCAGAAGTTTGGCGGAAAGCCTCATCAGGGGTTAGCTGATGAAAACGTTTTCTGTCGAAAAATGAAAGAAGCAGACGAGACTTCAGACGTTCGTACTCATCAAAGGAATTTTTCTGTAAGAACTTGGCATACAGAAAAGTAACCCACGCCGAAGCGGGAAACCGTTCCTGCAACTCACGCCAATCCTGCAAATCCTTTGATTTCTCTTCCATTTATTTTCTGACAAAAATGAAAGTGCAAATATAATAAAATTTGCGTTATGTGGAAAATTCCAGTCAGATTCAGGCTGTTTATGTTCAGAAAAGAAGTAATAAGCGAGTTTTAATGTCAATGACGAAAAAAAAGTTACCTTTGCAGCACATTTTGAAAAATTTTCAGATGGAAGAGAAAAAGAAACTGAATGTCGCCGCCATAACGGATTTTTCGGAGCACGGGACAAACGCCGTGCGCCACGGACTTCTCTTGGCAAAAATTTTCGGCGGCGAACTGATGATATTTTCCAATTTCAGAGTTAAAAAACGTGAATTCAAATCGGTTTTTCAAAAAGAAGAAGAGAGAAAAATGACGGAATTTTTGCAAAAAAAAGCAGAAAAGACAAAATTCACAGTCATTGAGGAGCCGACAGACGCAAAATCGCTGTACTCCTTCGCCGAAGCGAACAACGTAGGACTGTTCGTGATTGCTGCCGCCGAAACGGACAAAGAGACCTATTTCAGCCGAAAAAAAGCCTTCTCGTTCATTCTCCCGAGCCGCCAGCCAGTGCTTGTCACAGGCAGCGTGCCCCCACCAGAAAACTGCTTCAAAAATGTGCTGCTGCCTTTGGACCTGCGCCCGCAAAACAAGGAGAAAGTGCTCTGGGCCGGCTATTTCAACCGTTTTTACGATTCAAAAATCCACATTCTCTATTCCCATTTCGATGAACAACATCTGCAACATGAGATTGATTTGATAATCGCTTTTGCGAAAAAACTATATTCAAATTTGGAAATTACTGACTATGAGATACATAAAATCACACCGACAGTTGACAACATGGACAAATACTCATTGTCGTTTGCTCCGCAGGTTGCCGCAACGCTGACAGTGATTCTCATGACACACAACCGCTCGCTTGGCGATTTGATTCTCGGTGTACGCGAAAAGACACTGATAGGGAATACGCAAGGGTTTCCGGTGCTCTGCATTAACGAGCGCCCGGACCTCTATGTGCTTTGTACATAACAAATTACTGATTTTGCGAAAGATGCTCTTTCACAATCTTCGCCTTCGCCGCACCGATCACCGCGGCAATTTCGTCCTCCGCCGCCTCACCGATTCGCTTCACACTTTTGAAATGCCGCAACAATTTCTGCGACAACACTTTACCGATACCGGGGATCCCGTCTAATTTCGACTCAAGACTCTTTTTTGAGCGCCGGTTCCTGTGGTGTGTGATACCGAAATGGTGAACCTCGTCACGAATGCGCTGCAACAACTTCTGCGCCTCCGATTTCTTGTCGATGTAAAGCGGCAACGGGTCGCCCACCTTGAAAATGTCCTCAAGCCGTTTCGCAATGCCAATCAGCATGATTTTATCCTCGACATGAAGAGCCGTCAGCGAATTGTAAGCCGAATGCAGCTGCCCCTTGCCGCCGTCAATGATCACAAGGTCTGGCAGCGGTTTCTGCTCCTCGATAAGTCTGTGGTAGCGGCGGTAAATCACCTCCTCCATCGAAGCGAAGTCATCGGGCCCGACCACCGTCTTGATGTTATAGTGGCGGTACTCGCTTTTCGCCGGCTTTCCGTTTTTGAAACAGACCATCGCCGCAACGGGCTCCTCCCCTTGCGTGTTCGAGTTGTCGAAACATTCGATGTGAAGCGGCATATTACTCATTCCCAACGCTTTCTGAAGCTCACCCAACACGCGCTGTTGGCGTCTTTCAGGATTCACAAGTTCCTGACGCTTATGTTTCTCAAGCATGAACATCTTGGCGTTTTTCTCCGACAGGGTAAGCAGTTTCTTTTTGTCGCCACGCTGCGGAACCGTAAAAACAACATCAGGATGCTCAATTTCGAGCGGGAACGGCACTAAAACCTGAGGATTCAGCTTTCCGAAACGCTCCTCCATCTCCAATATTCCCGACCAAAGCAGTTCTTCAGCGTTTTTGTCAACCTTGTTAGCCAATTCTATTGTAAAAGCTTGTATTATAGCGCCTTCAGCCACACGAAGAAAATTTACGTACGCGCTTTCCTCGTCTTCAACCACAGAGAAAACATCAGTTTGTGTTATTTCCGGGTTCACAACGACAGATTTTCCCTTAAACGCCTCCAAAACCGCAATTTTTTCCTTTATTTCCTGCGCTTTTTCGAACTCCCACTTATCAGCGAACTCTAACATCTCATTATAAAGCTGTTTTGTAACGACAGAAGTGTGTCCTTTTATTATCTCACGAATCAAGTCAACGTGCTCCTGATATTTCTCCTGTGAGATTCTGTTCTCGCACGGCGCGGTACAGCGTTTCATCTGGTATTGCAGGCAGGCGCGGTTGTCGCGGGGCATATTGCGGCACGTCCGCAGCTTGAAAATATCGGCGATTGTAGCGAGCAGCGCGTTCATGTAGCGCACCGAGGCGTACGGTCCGAAAAGCTCCTCCTTTGTGCGGTCGGGATTGCGCGTGGGGTATATGCGCGGAAATTTCTCCTTCGAGATCGCTATCCACGGATAACTTTTATCGTCTTTCAAAAGAATATTGTACCGTGGCTTGTACTGTTTTATAAGTGAGTTTTCGAGCAACAGCGCCTCCCATTCCGTATCGACCACAACTGTATGAATATCACGGATTTTCGAAACCATTAGCCGCAGCTTCGCCGAGTCGTGGTTCTTGTTGAAATAAGAGCTCACGCGGCGTTTCAGGTTCTTCGCCTTCCCAACATAAATCACAGTCCCGTCCTTATCGAAAAAGCGATAGCACCCCGGCTTGTCGGGCAAAGATTTCAGAATGAGGGAAATTTTATCGGGGGTTGCCATTTTACATAAAATAATTCCAAAACGCGTTATTTTGCTATTTTACAACTATTACTCCAACCCTTTCACATGCGATTTCGCGGCTATGTACTCCTTCAAGTAGAAAGGCTCAAAGTAGGCGGTGTCCTCAAAATCATGTGCCGTGAACTTGCGGAGCGCGGCAGGAACCATATTTGCAGCCGAAAGCGGAGTCTCATCGAACAGCGCATTCGGGTGCCGCGACAAAATCTCCCTGCATTTTGCCATTCCATTCCCACAAAAAACAACCTTCTGTTTTTCCAAGGTCCCAGCAAGAAAATCCTCGTCAACAACTTTCGCCGCAACAGGTTGTATCACAGACATATCCGCATCATACAAAGATGTGAAAACCTCCATTCGACGTGCGTCAATCATGGGACAATATAGCATTTTTTCATCTTGTTTTTTTTTCCGTGCTCCGTAGGCAATGCTCTCCAAAGTGGGAACCGCAATCAACGGAATACCAAGAGAATAGGCCAATCCCTTCGCTGTGGACGCACCTATACGCAGGCCCGTGTAAGAGCCGGGGCCCGCACTGAAACAGACCGCAGCCAACTCGTGCTTGTCAACCCCCGACTCGCGCACAACTTTTTCAACAAACAGTATCAGATTGCGCGAATGTGCGTTAGCATCCGCAGTCTCAGCTTTCGCCACCACCTCATTATCAACAGAAAGTGCCACGGAACAAATTTCTGTAGCACTTTCTATGTGAAGTATTCGGATTGGTGACAAAGAATTGTCTTCTTTTTTCATCAACACGATATGGAATTTGAATTACAATTTTGAAATTATAGCGTCTGTCATTTGCTTCGTAGATGCCGCTCCCTGATTGATAACCTCTTGACAACCACGGAGTTTCATCATGTCGTAAGTCCTGACTTTGCCCTCTTCAACAACAGTCGCGATAGCTTTCTGAATTTTCTTCGAGAGTTCTTTCTCGCCGATATGGTCAAGCATCATGCAGGCTGAGAGGAACATGGCAATCGGGTTGACGATAGATGTCTCGAAGTCGGCATATTTCGGAGCTGAGCCGTGTGTTGGCTCGAAGACAGCCACGCCGCCTTCGCCGAACTGTGCTGAGCTTGCGAAACCAAGCCCGCCAATAAGTCCCGCAAAACCGTCAGAAAGGATGTCTGCAAACATGTTGCTGGAGACAATAACGTTGTAGTTTTCAGGATTTTTGGTCAGCCACATCATCTGAGCGTCAACGTTGGTGTCCCAAACTGCGATTTCCGGATAATCTTTCTTTGAGATTTCCTGGGCAAGTTTCAGCATCATGCCTGATGTCTCGCGAATGACATTCGGTTTCTCGCACACGGTAATACCCTTGAAACCACGCTCTTTGGCATATTCGAAGGCGGCGCGCAAAATTCTCTCTGTATATTTTTTCGTAAGAATACGGGCTGAGATGAAGACCTCTTCGCGCGGATGATTGCCATAGTTGGCGGCGAACTTCTTATGAGACATCATGGCGTTCCAGACGATGTCGGGGGCGTTGCTCCACTCCACGCCGCTGTAAAGGCCTTCAGTATTCTGACGGAAAATCATCGTGTCGATCATCGGTTCCTCGAAGCCACCGTCAGCTGTGCGGCGTATGAAGTTCAGCGGATTGCCCTTGAAAGTCTTGCACGGACGCATGCAGATGTCCATTTTGAACTTCTGCCGCATTGTGACGATAGGGCTGAAATAGACGAGTCCCTTATTTTGAAGTTCCGGTGCAAGTTCTGCCGCAGCCTTGTCTTTCGGCTTTGAGGTTATTGCTCCGAACAAACCGATTTTGTATTTTTCAAGCAGCTGTATAGTTCTGTCAGGCAGCGGATTCCCCTCTTTGCACCAAAACTCCCAGCCGATGTCACCGTTCACATATTCTGCATTGAAACCGGCAGCATCCAAAAGACGGATACACTCTTCCAAAACCACTTTGCCGATACCGTCGCCCGGCATAGCCACGATTGTTCTTTTTTCCATAGTTGTTTCTGTTTTTTTTGTTTATATGATTTTTTCTTTAGTAGCACTCAAAATATCAACAATATGCATCACCTCCAGTCCTATGCCATTAGCTTGGATGAAAGCGTCAATCTGCTGCAGACAATGCAAATCGGTGGAAGTTACGTACTGCGCACCCATCGCATAAATCCTGTCAACAACTTTTTTCACCATCTCGTCAGAGACCTCAGGATTCATATTTGCAAAATTGCCGTTTGCCCCGCAGCAGCAGGTAAGATCGTCATCGGTGAGCAGTTCAAGGCCTTTGGTATTGCGGAGAAGTGTTTCAGGTTCGTCACCAAGGTGGTAATTGTTTCTTGCCGCACACGACTTAAAATAGAAAACCCTGTGATTGAAATAGTTATTAAGAGTCGTTATCTTCTTCACATTGACTATGTAATCGCAAACTTCATATACGTTGGAGGTGAACTTCTTCATCTCCAGAGGCATAGCCGTATTTTTGAAAATAACAGGATAATGGTATTTGATATAGCTTGCACAAGCTGCGGTCGGCACAATCAAAGGCAGGTCGGTAATATGGGGCACGGCTGTCGGAATGTCGCGCACCTGCATTTCCTCCCAAAGTTTTTTGCCGAGGAGATACGCCGAATTGAGGTCGCCCTCAAGGAAGAAGCGGCGTCCGCAACAGGTCTGTGTGTCAATGTAATTAGGTTCCACCCCAATGTTTTTAAGGAGTTCCATCAAACTGAAGGCGCTCCCCGGATTGAACATATCCATACAACATGGGATGTAAACGTTTACTTTTTCTGTAAAATTATTATCTGCCATTTTCTCTTTAAAAACCTGCAAATTTACATCATTTTTTCATTCTATTCTTTTTTTACTGGAAAAAAGATAGAAAACTACGCTCCATCCAATATGTGCATGATTTTGCCGCTCTTTCCCAAGTGCGCGCTGTTGCGCCAGTTTGTGAGGAATATCAGGACGAGGTCGTCTTTGGGCCTGTAAAAGAACAGATGTTGGAACCCATGCCAAAGCCCACCATGGTATATCACTTTCCCGTGTTGGGCGCTCTCCTCAAGTCTGAAACCGTAGCCGTACATTTCTGTCGGCTGGGTCTTGCCTTTTACGCGGTTCTGCTGCGTTGTAGCCATTTCACGCATTTTGTCAGAAAGAATCTTATGGTCATCAAAAAAAGCCTTTTTCCACAAAAACAACTCTTCAGCAGTAGAGTACAGCCCTTTGTCGCCCACCGTCCCGTCTGTGAAATGCGGCTCCACAATCTGTCCGTCACGCTTGTGCCCGATTGCTGTGGGAAACTGATTTTTGCGTTGCTCCTCACTTATATAAAAAGTGTTGGTCATTCCAGCAGGGAGAAAAACATGCTCACGCACATAATCCTCAAAAGGTATTCCTGAGACTTTACTAACTATCTGAGCCAAAAGTATATAGTTAGTGTTAGTATATTCAAATTTCATGCCTGGAGCAAATTTTACCGGTTCCTGCCGCGAAGCGTAAATCTCAGTCATCTGCTCGTTGCCAATAAGGATTTTCTCGTCTTCTACAACATCATCAGGGAAATCTATGTAATCGGTGAGGCCGGAGGTGTGTGTAAGCAAATTATGGATTGTGATATTATGGTATGGAAGTTCGGGGAAGAACTTGCGAAGTGTGTCATCAAGACTCAGTTTGCCGGCTTCAACCAATGTGAGTACAGCCACTGCGGTGAACTGTTTTGAAACCGAAGCCAGCTCGAAAAAAGTTGAGAATGTTATCATGTTATCCTCACGGTTGCGGTATTTTTCGCTCGAATTTTTGTATAGGCGTATGTAGCCGTAATTTGTTTTCACAAGCATTTTCTTACCGCGGGAGATAATCATCGAACCATTGAAAACATCTGACATCTCCCCCGCCAGCGCAACGACTTTCTCCTCTTTCAAACGATCGTTCTCCGTCTCGAAAATCTTTTCTATCTCAGCCACAGACATTTCAGCCAGCTTTTTCTTTTTCGCTGTCTGCGCCGGCAAATCTGCAACTATTGCCACAGAAAAGATGATTGTCAGGAAAAATATCGCTTTTTTCATCAGTTTTAATAAATTTTCAGATTAATCTCTGTTTTCTTCGCTTGAAAGGATTTTAGAATGATGTTTCAGTGTCCTTAAAGTGATTGTGATGATGAAAGCTACAATGAGGATGATGAAAGACGGGCGGACTTGGAAGTAATTGTAACAGCAGGTTGTGCTGTATTCTTTCCACAGAACGTAAGCCCTGATGTAGTCGATTGCCACGAAGCCGAGAACGAGTGCGAAGAAGCCCGAATACTCGCGGCGGAGCACACTTCTCATCGAAAACGGAATATCACCTTTTTCAAATTTCTGGAAAGCAGGCAAAAAAGCCGGAACTTTTAACGACCATTCACGATAGGTGTCACCGAACTCACGTTCCAAATATCTCTCTTCCGCGAACATAATTCTCTCATAATAAAGCCAATAGACAAGAGAAACAATTACGAAAAGCGGAAAATTCATAGTGTAGATAAGCAGTCCCGCCCACATGAGATAGTTTCCAAGATAGAGCGGATGCCTCACCATTGAATATATTCCCTTGGTATTCAGCTGTTTGGCAAGCTGTTTATCGGTATTTCGTCCAGAAGTGCCATGTGGCGTGGTGCCGATTGTGTAGGCGCGCACCACCATTCCCGACAAAGAGACTAACGCAGCGATGACCGTCAGCGTAATGGTTGCTGCGTTCTCGGCAGTTGAATTGTAGAGTGCCGGTTTGGTGAAGAAGACCGCCACCAAGCCCGCAACAAATATCAGCACGGGAATCTGCCCGCGGTGTTTGAACAATATGTTTCCGTTTCTTTCAAATGAATCAACTAATGCCATTTTCTTATGTTTTTATTTTGCGATATGCCAATCGACATGATGTTTTTCTAAAAGTTCTTTTGTCATTTTGCGCAGAAGTTCCCGCTGCGGACTATTGACAACGCTTGCTTTCGGCTTTGTCCTTTTGCAGTTTTTGAAACATTCGCCCGACAAATCCTCTGTCTTGTCGCTGAGAGCGAGGTACAGCATCGTGGCAGCGCCCTGTTTCGGGGTTTTTATAAGTGGACGGAAGAATATATCGCACAGAGTGTCAACAACTTTGTTATCCATTCTGATGATGTTTGTGCTCACGATTCCCGGGTCGGCGCAGTTCACATGGATTCCTCGTGCGCGCCACGCCTCGGCTGCGTCCAACGTGAAATAGAAGAACGCGAGTTTTGAGTCGCTGTAAACGGTGAATCGGTTGAAGTTTTTTGGAGCAACGGGGTTGAACAGGTTTTCAGTAATTTTACCGTACTTGTATGTCAGCGAAACCATGTTGACAATGCGGGTGCCGTCTCCCATCAGTGGCAGCAGAGCGTTTGTGAGCAGATAGTGGCCGAGGTAGTTCACCCCGACAGTCCGCTCAATATTTTCGGCGGTCTGCTGCGGAATGTGGCACAGCGTTCCGGCGTTATTCAGCAGAAGGTCTATATGGTCGTATTTTGCTTTCACCTCTTCCACAAACTTTCTGATGGCCTCAAACGAGGCGAGATCGAGGTGCATAAGTGTTATAGGGGTTCCAAGTTCAGCTTTCAGTTTCTCGTACACTGGGAGCGCCTTCTCCATGACGTGGCACGCCATTATGATTTCGTAGCCCGCCTTCGAAACGCTGCGCACCTCTTCCTGCCCCATTCCTCCACTTGCTCCTGTTATTATCGCTAATTTCATGATATTTATTTGAATGACAATATGTTAATCGAGTTTTTCCGCATAGTGATACGATAATCCCCTTCGGGAAGCATTTCGCCCTCAACCTCGCATCTGCCGTATGGTGAGGCAGTCACAACCAACGCGTCAGTCTGGTAAACCTCTATCTCGCTAAGATGTTTTATATGGCTTCCAGAATAGAGTTTCTTAACATTTTTTATGACCTTGGAGGGTTTAATATCTTTGATGACTACAACATCGAAAATTCCGTCATCTGGCTTAGCCATAGGCACTTGCCTCATTCCATTGCCATTGTACTCACAAATGCCGACAGCTATTGAGAATATTTTGTCGGTAACAGAGAAACTGGGGGAGAAAATTGACATCTGTGCGGATTTGTAAGAGAAAAGGACTTTCAGCAGATTGATAAGATAAGTTGCTGAGGAGAAGTACTTTGGCTTGTTACCAACAGTTTTTTTTATCACTTCCGCATCGAAGCCGAAGCCGGCGATATTGACAAAATGGCGTGTTGCCGCGACTTTGTCTCCGCGAAGCACCTCGACCAAACCGACATCGTGACTGATAAAATGGGCGTTGAACATCTGCCGTGCCGTTTCAATGGCGTCTTTTGGGTAGCGGTGTGTGCGGCACCAGTCGTTGCCCGTGCCAAGCGGAAACGGGATAATATAAACTTTTGTAGTGTCAATTCCGGAGTTGAAAATTGCGTTCACAACCTCGTTCAAAGTGCCGTCGCCGCCGAAGACCATGAAATGGCAGTTGCCTTCCTTGCACAATTTGTCGATAGTTGTCCTGCATATCCCGCTGTTTATCACGATATGGCTTTCAAAACGTACAGATTCACGTATCAGGAGGTCCTTTATCGGCTCTGTATAATTTAAACATTTGTCTGATAATGAATTAGGATTGATTATCAGGTGCCACAACTCAGATTTTAGAAAAGCCTTCACAAAATGTTGTTTTTGAGGGTGAATATGAGAAAAATGAAGTGCAAAGGTAATATTTTTAACGGAAATACCCAATCATTTTAATATCAATTCAAAAGAGAAACAGCTCTTACCTCAAAATGATAAAGAATAGAATTTTAATTTTACAGATGTTTTTGTAACAGAATTCACTTCGTCACAAATACCATATCCGCACCATAGACAATGTCGTTGCCACAAATAGCATACGCTCTCACAAAATATTTTGTTTGAGGTAAAAGATTTGTAAGCGTGCCTGTAAAATTCCCTACACCGCCGACTTCAGCGGAGTGGCTGTCATTCAAATCCGCATTACCTGTCGTATTCCAGCAAATCCCTCTTTCTGTAATCTCATAGCCGCATGGGGAAACGACATTGCCACCGCAAACAGCTGTGTAAGTTGATATTCCTGTAACAACAGTTGTGATAACCTTTGGCTGGCAAGCTATGGTTCCCAATGCTGTGAGCACGCCATCAAGACTGTCCACAACACCAAGCAGACTATCTGCTTTAGTGGTAGCGGCAACAGCAAGTGAACAACATGACACAGGTAAAACAACACTGCCGCCGCGCTCAAGTTTCAGCGTGTCACCTGACAGCGTTATCTGCTGCGAGTCAACGTATGATGTGATATAACCCGCATCATTATTGAAATAAGAAACCGACTGTATAGAATCATAAGTCAGATAACCAACATCATTTATGTACGATGAAAGGCTGTCGGGAAAATGAATATCCACAACAGGGAGTTTCACGAAACTGTTGGTGGCGCCATTAAGGAAAATGGTGTCATTGCTAATTGTAAGTGTTTGCTGCTCGGTAAAGTTTATATTGTCAGCGTGCTGTGCAAAAGGCACACCCGACACCAACTGTGTGCCGGTGATTGTATAATTGGAGCCCCCTGTAATGTCAAACTCACTTTTAAGGTAATAGGAATGTTTAGTCCAATCCAGATTCGTCATGCTGCCTGAAACCACATTGCCTTTACCCACCATCAATGCGATAAGGCCATTAGCTGTGGTCTTAACTGTATGTGTTTCAGCATAATCGCACACACCATTTGGAATGTCACGGAGAAGCGAAATCCTCACACCGACCAACTGCTCTATGACAAGATGGTTGTTGCTGTCGCGCACCACCGCCTGATACGAAAAATTGTTATTCTGCGCAAATAATGTTACGGCAGATATAAAAATGCATATTATTATTGAAATTCTTTTCATCGTACATTATTCATTGTTAATTGTACATTGATATCAGTCTTTTATACAACGGACAGAATGGTATTGGTCTCTGTTCGTAGTCCCATTATAAACGTATGCATGGTTATAATACAAGTAAAAATAATAAGGTTGATATCCTTGAGTTTCTGTTGAAAGCCAATAATAAACATATTCATCAAGACCACCATCATATCCACCTGCTGGCTCAGCCGAGAATCCTGAAGCATTATTACCATTCAAATCATTGCCAATAGTACAAGGACTATCATCATCAATCCAGTTGGATTGTGAGGCTAACGCCTTCGCTGTGTAGGTTGCTGTATTGCTGCAACTGCTTGTGCTGCTCACGTAAGAGATTAATGTGTTATATTCCGTTTGGGTCGGTATATGCCAGCCATCTGGACAAATACCCTGAGCAC
>CACYHL010000031.1 GCA_902774205.1 uncultured Bacteroidota bacterium
ACAGTTCGACAAGACTGTTCTTAACCTTGGGGAGTTGAATCTCGGTGATGTGAAGGAGACCTATTTCACGTTCACCAATATCGGGAAGAAGCCATTGATTTTAGATGATGTCATCATCTCATGCGACTGCACGGAGATAGATTGGCCGAAAGCGCCGACAATGCCCGGGCAGAGCGCAAAAATCAAGGTGAAATACACGGCGAAGAACAGCGGCTCAATAAACAAATGGGCCACTGTTCTCTCAAACGCCGAAACTGACCGTGTCATTTTGAAGATAAAGGGCAAGGTCAATTAGGGGTCGTTTGGTTTTGACAGCGTGTGTGTGGATTTGTAAGCACGTCGGAGGTTGTGAGACGGTTCCGTTAAAAACTAACTCTCTTAGCCAATAAATGGCAACAACTATGCAATCGCTGCCTAATCGCGGCGAGTTCCGGAGCCCTGACAAGGTCAGCGGCACTGGATGCTTCCCCAGAAGCCACGCCGTCCGGCGTCTGGACCGAAGTATCACAAAGGGATGGATAGCGAGCACGGGCTTCGACGTGTGAGCGAAACCAAGAAGATAAGCGCGTGGTCGGTTGGTCCCGTACCTGCCCCGCGCCGACAACCAAACGGAGACTAAACGTGTAGAAAGCATTTTTGCAGCAAGTTTGGACGCGGGTTCGACTCCCGCCGGCTCCACTTGAAACGGGAGAATCACTCCCGAAATCAACAAAAAATGCACTGATAATCAAAAGATTGTCGGTGCTTTTTTTTGTTCAGAATTATTCCTTTTAGTCTTGTGAACTCACGAAATGGTTTTAGTTAACATATTAGATTCGTTGTGTCTTTCGCGGCGAGTTGCCGTATTCTGTTTTCATATTGAACTTTTTTTGTCCAACTTTTGGAGAGTTTAATCCCAATCATTCCCCCTTTTCTACGTGGTGGACATAAACATCGCGTTGCGGGAACGGTATCGGGATGCGATTCTTATTCAATGTCTGATAGATGATTTCCTGAACTTGGGCGACAAACGGTATTTTTTCCTCCACCAAAACCCAGCACACCACAAACAAATCCACACTGCTTTCGCCAAAGTCTGCAAAACGTACCGTCATGCTCTGTTTCGGATCGACAACATATTTGCCTGCCGCATTTTTCCCCGTCAACGGTTGCAACGACTCCAGCAAAACTGTTCGTACCGTCTGCACATCAACACCATACGCAACCCCCACAGGAATCTTCACTTGCACGTAGCCGTGATTCCGTGTCAGATTCTTGAAATTCTTGCTGAACAACGTCGCGTTTTGGAAAGCGATGACTGAGCCATCTAAAGTGACAATCTGCGTGCTTTGGTAGTTAATACTTTCCACTTTGCCTTGAATGCCTTCACATTCAATATAGTCCCCAACCCGCAAACGGCCTGCCATCAAAGAGATTCCATAAACAAAATTCTCCAGCAAATCCTTCATGGCGAAACCGAGACCGGTTGCCAAACCCGCAAGCACAATGGAAATCCCACTGCTCGGGACCTGTAACAATATCAACGCCGATATGACATAAATGCCCCACACCACAAAAGAGATAATGTTATTGCCCAATGTGCTTATGTTCTGTTCATTTTCATCATTCGGATGACGTTTTTTGAACAACTGGTAAAACGAACGGAAAGCATAATTGAGATATTTGAAAACAAAATATAGCGCAATAACCAAACATATCTTAAACAAGGACAATTGTATGAACCCCGGCTTGTCGAGAAAAACATAAAGGAAAATCTTGCGACAGAATGATGTCATTTCAAAAATACGGGCTGCAGAATAAATGCTCACCAACACAGAGATTACGCACGATACCGGCAACATCACCTTGCGCAAGAAATCAAAGAACCAAGTCTCCGCAATATATTCACCTTTCCTCAATGCGGGTTTTAAATTCTTGTAGAGTTTTTTGAGGCCGCCATGCCGCCTGACATCAATATTTTTCTTTTGGATAATCTTATTCATCAAATGGCGCAGCTCGTACCACTTCATCACATCGTACAGACAAGTAATCGTCTGAATGGCAGCCAATTGTATTATCCACCAAATCATAATCTCAACAGCCAACAGCACAAAGCCCAACCAAGAAGCCACGCACGCAACTAACATCGCTATCGTGGAAATAACGGTGTAAATCATGTCACTGTCAGGCAAATGCGCCAACCGGCGTTTCAAAATGAAAATTTGCCAAATTGTGAAAACTAATAGTATGGGCGGATAGATAAGATTGACTAAATTATTGGGTATCAAAATAATACGGAATACTATCACTAATAATGCCATCAGCAGGAACGGCGTATAGACACGAATGCCGGCTTTTATTTGCGAGTCTTTCAAACGTATCAGCAGGGAGAGCAGAATCACCTCCAACAGCCAAGCGAAAGTAATCATAAGATTTATGGCCATCAATATAAAATTCTGCTTGATGAACAAGCTGGCAATCATAATGGACAATGCAAAAATAGCGACGCCGCATGCAAGAGTCATGAAAGGCCGTTTGTCAAGGTCGTTGAATTTTGAACGCCATTTTTTCGGCAAGAGCCACCGCATGATGACATAGCTCAACAAGCTGGCAAATATTATATAAGTCAGCATGAAAACGGTAATTCCCAAAATGACAGGGCCGCGCCATTCCGACACGCGCTTGAAAGGCTTGTATTTGTCATCGGCATCTTTTTTCGCCTGCATGTAGTACCATTGCCATTGTTTCAGCATTGTAAAGTAATTTTCCCCGCCATTGACAAAAATGCTCTGCTGAATCTTTTCGTAACGGGACATGGCATAGTCATTCAGTTCCTTCACGCGTTTTGTGATATGTGCATAATGCTCTTGGTCCTCAGAAAGACTTTCCAGCAATTTGACATAATTGTCACGAAGTGCGATGGCATATTTCAAGCAGGCGGCACGATCTTCCAAGCCCTGTTCATCTAATAAGAATAGCGATTTTTTCGCGGAATCTAATGCCTGTTGCGGAATTTTGGCTTTGATGGAATCCGGCAAGGTCGCCAACTCGCCGTTGGAGAGCACTCGGGGCGGAAGGTTCTGCAAGGATTTTATAAGTTTCTCATAGCGGTCTATCTCACCTTGCATGCGATTTTGCAACTTTGTATAAGGCAAGTGATAAGACGAAAGCCGGCGATACTGTTCGGTCGCCTCCTGGCATGCATACGCCATATCGAAGGTAAAATCGGAATTCTGGGAATAGAGCATCAAGGCAATCTGATTGCTTTTCTGCATCATTTGAATCAGAATCTCATGTTGGCGCGAAGAACGTTTCTCCAAATGAGCCATCACCATTTGCTGCTCATTATAGCTGCGTTCCAATTCAGCTCTCAAAATGCCAAGCGTTTGCGCTAAATCCTTTTCTTTTAAGACAGCGTGAGCTTGAAAAATCGTAACAAAAGCTATAAGCAAAAGGACAATGTATTTTTTCATTCCTGTTATTTTTTGATTTTAATCCGCAAAAATAAACAAAAAGTAAAAAAAGAATAGGATTTGTTGAGCAACTTGTGCGAATAAAGTGTTATTTTTGCCATGGGAAGTCGTTTTTCGTTTATAGCAAATACGGATTTTATTATGAAGAAGACCATTATATTATTGTTCATGGCTTTTGCGCTGTCTTTTTCTTCTGAAGCTCAAACGACTGTTAAACAGAAGGATAAGTGGGGGAGTCCGTTGTATTATGTTGAGAATAATACAGTACGATTGAAGGACAAATGGGGTGCAAAACTTGTTTTCCTTGATGGAAATACGGTCAGACAGAAAGACCAGTGGGGTGAGAAACTGCTCTATATTGATGGGAATACGGTTAGGCAAAAAGACCAGTGGGGGGAAAAACTACTCTATTTTGACGGTAATAAAATACGCCAAAAAGACCAGTGGGGGACGGTCCTATATTATATTGACGGCAACACTATCCGCCTGAAAGACCAATGGGGGGACAAAGTGTTCTATTTTGACGGGCTTCCCGAAAAATGGGTGATAGCCTATATCGTGTTGTAAATCACTTCGCCGACTTTGCCGCGTTGCGCAAGTCGCTTGGCTTGAGGTTGTGCCATCTGGGATTCTGCTTTATGTCAGGATCAAATATCGTCGCATCAATCTGTTTTTGCCTTTTCTCAAATACAAACTGATGGATGAATTGGTCGCACAGTTCTATCTCGTGGCAAATTATACTCGCAACTTCATGTCCAAGTGTCTCATAACGCCTTATGTAATAAGGATATCCATATTTTTTAAATCTTTTTGCCAACGAGTTTGAGCCGAAAAAGCCAAGATTCCCAAACCTGATGAACTTGTATGGTACCAAATCGTCATCAATTCCGTGCAAAAGCAGTGTGGGCGCGGGAGCGTTTTTGTATTTGACGAGGCCGTTATGGGAATAAATAGCGCCTGCGAATGCCATCACACCGCCATACCTGAAACCAGCTGGTAAGTTTTGCGCCATCTTGCTCCGGTTAGAAAGCTCATAGTCAGCCTGCAATACAGTTATGGCCCCCGCACTGCTCCCGCACAAGACGATTTTTGATGTGTCAATGTCGAATTTTGCGGCGTTCTGTATCAGAAAAAGCGTGGCATCAAGAAGATCCTCCGCAGCCATCGTTATAGCGGTGTCAAGGGCGCGCACCATACCCACAGCGTTCACTTTCTTGCCTTTCAGCCATAACCGGTAATCAATGCATGCGACAGTATAACCTCTGTCAATCAGCAGCTTGGCAAAACTTACATTCGATTTATTGTCGCGGGCGCCGCCAATGAACCCTCCGCCAAAAACGAAGACAACACAACAGTGGTTACTTTCGCCAACAGGATTGTAAATATCCATATATAAGGCTGTCGTGTCACGCTCAGCGAATTTGTAAGTGGTTTGTGCTGAGCCATTTGAAATTATTGTCGCAAGACAGAGTGTGAGACAAAATGTGTAACAGATTTTTTTGAACATATTAAAGAGTTTTTTCATTAATTTATCATTTCCGACAGTTTTCTGAACATCTCAACAGAGTGCAGGCCATGGAGCTGTTCGTTGTGGTGTTCAAAATATATGACAAGAATATCCAAGACATTATTGCGTATCGCTTTTGGCGGCGTGGCGTTGTCATTTTGCGTGCCGCCCTCTGAAACTGCGGTCAGAATTGCTGACAGATAGCGGCTTGCTTCGCGGTCAAGTCCCTCCTCCTTTGAATGTGGGAAAGAGGTAAAACAACCGTCATCAACTGCAAAATATGGTGTGAGCTCCGAAAGGTTGTTGTTGGGCAGAAAGCCGAGCTCGCGTGCTAACGTTGCCATAAAGATTATGTGTGTGTCGGGGCGCGGCTTCTCGCATGCGTCCAACCCGATTAGTTCGTGTTCTATAAAATCATAAAGCCGCTCATCTGCCCCATAATCAAATAACAGTCTGTATAACAGTTCGTTATAAAAAAGGAGAATCGTGTTTTTTGCTAAGTCGAAAGGAATGTTTTCGTAATGTCTGTAGAAAGAGAGCTCTTTGATATATTGCAGAGATGTGTTGTTTTTGTGGTGAAAGGTCAGTTCTAGGAGGTTCATCGGGGCGAAGTGCGCTTGCGAGAAACGGCTGTTTTTTGAGAATGCGTTTTTGACGATGAAAGAGATGACACCGCACTGCCGCGTGAAGACCTTCACTATGAGCGAAGTGTCGGAATATTTTCTTCTGTTTAAAACAATACCTTTACTCTTTACAAGCATATTTAATATCAAAAATACTCTTCCGTGGCGAACTCGTATTGGGGATGAATATCTGCTTAAAGGCGTATAAATACTTTGAATCGGTGCAAAAATACTATTTTTTGCGGAAAATCGGCTCATCTTGAGCCGATTTTATCCATTGTCGTTAATATTTTGAGCCGATTAGCAAAGGTTGCAATTTATAGGTTCAGCGGGGAGGATTGTGCTGCGGGAAACGGCTGTTTTTGAGATTTCAATAGAGTTCGATATTTATTGTCAATTTAGATAACACATTGGTTTATTGTATATTTTATTCACAATCAATAATTGTTATATCCGTTGTGTTAGTATTATGATTATATGTTATGAACGCCTTTTCATTGCCGAATAACCGCAAGCCGAAAGAATGGAGTTTAATTAATTTTTCCATGTCCAAATATGCTATTGTGCAATGCTCATCACCGAATAAAACCGCATCATTTTGAGGAAGCGTTTCATACGGCATCCCCTTGGCTTTGCAAATATCCACACGAATAATATGAGTTGAATATATGTTTGTAAATGGTTTTAGCCAGCCTGATTCGCCGGAGTTGACAAAAATTTGTCCTGTGCTTGTCACTGCACTTGCATAACAACAGACAATCGTATCACCTATGTCGTTTGTCACGCTAAATACGCCCTCATTTTTCCGGCTTATCGACGGATCTTCTCTTTTTTCGCAAATAATATCAAACATCGCGTCATTATCTGCGTGAACCAACTGTAGCTCAGCATTGTGTGGAAAGCGCGTGAAGACAGTGTCATATTTATATTTGTCAGAATATTTTTTTATACAAACAATGGTGTCAATGGTTTGTGGGTTGCCATGAATGGTTACAGGAAAATTCTCATAGCGGAAATCAGTTCCGTTAATGCGCCAGATAACTTTATCTTTATCCCTGAAATCTGTATCCATCTTTATCGTCACATCTTTTACT
Source organism: uncultured Bacteroidota bacterium (assembly GCA_902774205.1). Lineage (GTDB taxonomy): Bacteria > Bacteroidota > Bacteroidia > Bacteroidales > WCHB1-69 > RUG11942. Next base: position 6,677 of record CACYHL010000031.1, read on the forward strand.
GCAGACTTTGGGTGCACACAAACCTCACTATAACTTATTCCGAACAAATAAAATCGGCACCATTCAATAAGTTGCATATCCTTATCGTATAAGTCGAAATCACGCATCTCCATTTCTGTTCCCCAAACACCACTATTGTCCGCTTTTACAAAATCTTCAGAATGCCGCCGTGTTTTTTTGAACTTGCAAATACGAATATCGCCGTTTTTATATTGTGTCATCCACCACTTGCGGCGATTTTCGCACGGCAAATATATGTTCTGTATGACTGTTGAATCAATGGTTGTAGAATCTATTGAATTGTAATAAACATAAACGTAAAAAATAGTGTCGTTTCTTTTTGAAAAAAATGATGGTTGAAATTTCAGACTCCTGTAGCCTGAAACATTCAACTGAAAATCAATAACATCTGTTGAATCACTGGAATTATAAAGAATTGGCGCAGGGGCGTTTGACGCTTTTGTGCAAAAAACGACAAAGAGTAATAATGTTATGTATAAATGGATTTTAAACGACATTACTTATCCTTTGTTTTTTGATGCGTATATTCCAATTTGCTACAATTATACCTTTTGAGATATTTATTATTGAGAGCAAAGATACTGAAATTTTTGGATTAGGAAGTTAAAGTTCGTATTCCGTTTTTATAACTTTCCAAATTGAACTTGTGAATTCAACTTTTTCTTTTTCTTCATAATTTTGCGTACCTTTGTAAATTGATTTAAAAAAACAGAAAATGAAAAAATTTGAATTAATAACACTGCCTTATGAGGCAAACGCGTTAGAGCCTGTAATTTCGGAAGCGACAATCGGATTCCATCACGGAAAACATCTTCAGGGATACGTCAACAACCTCAACGCTGCAATAGAGGGCAGCGAGTTTGAGAATATGGAACTCATTGATATTGTGAAGAAATCGGCGGGCGGGATTCTGAACAACGCTGGTCAGATTTTGAACCATAACCTCTATTTCACGCAATTCGGGAAGCCGGCTGGGGACAATAAGCCAATAGGTCATATCGCAGCCGCAATTGATGCGAAGTTTGGCTCATTCGAGGTGTTCCAGAAAGAGTTTGTGCAAGCTGGCGCGACACTGTTCGGCTCTGGTTGGGTTTGGCTCTCCGCTGACACAGACGGCACACTTGTTATATCGCAGGAGAACAACGCCGCAAATCCAGTGCAAAAAGGCTTGAAACCTCTGCTGACTTTCGATGTGTGGGAGCACGCCTACTACTTGGATTACCAAAACCGCCGCGCCGACCACCTGAACTCGCTCTGGCAGATTATCAACTGGAATGTAATCGAACAGCGTTATACAGAAAAGTAGTAAGATAATGAATGACAATAATTTGGCACAGGCGCAAGAAACAACGGAACAGCAGAAAACATACGCGCTTGTAACGGGTGCGAGCTCAGGCATTGGCTACGAGTACGCCCGAAGCATGGCGCGGCGCCACTACAACCTTATCATCGTCAGTAATGAGGACGAGGCGTTGCGCGAAAAAGGAGAAATCCTGCGTAAAGATTTTAATTGCGAAGTCGTTACAATAACAACTGACCTTGGTCGCGGTGAGGCAGCGAAGGAACTTTATGACGAATGTGTGCGGCGCGGACTTGAAGTGGAAGTGCTCATCAACAACGCAGGCGTATATCACGATAGGGACTTCCTGAAAGATAGCGAAGCCTTTAACATGCTGATTCTCAACCTGCATGTGACAACTCCTGCAATGCTGATGTACTATTTCGGGCAGGATATGGTGCGGCGGCACAAAGGCTACATTCTGAATATGAGTTCGATAACATCAGATATTGCAGCGCAGCGGTTGGGCACATACGGGGCGACAAAGGCATTTCTGAAAAACTTCTCGCGCTCGGTTCACATCGAGTTGTATCATGAAGGGGTTTTCGTTACGGCGGTGCGGCCGGGCGCTGTGGCAACGACACTCTACAACATAAGCGCGAGGGCTACTAAAATCGGGCTGGTACTCGGCTATATAACTACACCGCACAAATTGGCTGAGCGCGGCGTGAAAGCGATGTTCCGTGGCAGGGCGCAAATAACGCCAGGGTTCCTTAACCATGTGCTGCTGTTTTTAGTCGCGCTGCTGCCCACATGCGGACTGCGTCTAATCCGTCGCTGGAAACTGTTTTAAATGTTATGCGCCTATCTTATTGCCTTTAAGATAGTTGACAACATTGCGCAAATCAGGATAAAGCGGAGAATCTTCAACAAATGCAGGGAAAAATTCACGTATTTCCTTGTAAACCTTGCGTGTTTTAGGTGAAAGGTCATTAGCGATTTTCAGATAATCAACCGCTTGCATAAGAGTCATGAAATGCACTGCCGTAACCTGATAGGCATTTTCAACGACTGTACGCGCAATAAGTGCGGAATTTGTCCCCATGCTCACCACATCTTGGTTGTCATTATTGCATGGAATGCTGTGGACAGACATCGGATTACACAAAGTCTGCGACTCGGCTGTGGTTGAAGTGGCGGTGAAATGCAGGGCTTGAACGCCATAGTTGAATCCTAAAGTCCCAAGGTTGACAAACGGAGGCAAAAGGTTGTTTATTCTGTCGTGGCAGAGATAGTTGCATTGTCGCTCCATCAGCATTGTGAGCTTTGTGATGGCTATTTTGAGTTTGTCCATCTCAATTGAGACATAGTCTCCATGGAAATTTCCGCCATGGTAAACATTCTGGTGCTCAGAGTCTATTACGGGGTTGTCGCTCACAGAATTGATCTCTTCCATAAGTATTTTCTCGCAATAGTCTATTGTATCATAAACTGGACCGAGCACTTGTGGAACACAGCGCAGCGAATAATACTCCTGCACCTTGATCTTCAAATACTTATCAGTTATTTTCTTATCATAGAAGAATTGTTCCCTTTTATGAAAGCGGCGGCTTCCTGTGGCGATTTCACGCATCATGGCGGCGATTTCGCGCTGACCGCGGTGAAGTTTCACGGCATTCAGCCCCTCTGAGAAATGGTCATCGAAAGCTGATGTTATCTCATTAATGAGGACTGACGCAAGCACTGTATGGCGGAGCAGTCTTTTAGCATATATGAGGTTGACGATGCCAATGCCTGTCATGCACGAAGTGCCGTTTGCAAGAGCAAGGGCTTCACGGATGTGCATTTTTATAGGCTTGAGTCCTGTCCGCTCAAAAATGAGTCTTGCTGGCATTTTCTCTCCCTGATAAAAAACTTCACCTTCACCAATGAGGTTCAGGGTCAGGTGGTCGAGTTGGACGAGGTCGCCGCTGGCTCCGACACTGCCGTGCTCGAAAATCTGCGGCGTAATGCCCCTGTTGATGAACTCGGCTATGAGCTGCGGAACTTCAGGATGTATGCCGGAATAACCGCGCAACAAAGTGCAAAGTCGGGCAAGCATTACCGCTTTGGCATATAACTCCGATAGAACATTGCCTGTGCCGGTAGCATGGCTTTTGACGAAATTGTACTGCAGCTGGGCGCGGAGCCCCTCGTCAATACGATATTGCGCCATCGGTCCGAAGCCAGTGCTTATGCCATATATCAGCTTGTCTTTGCTGAATTTGTCCAAAAATTCATAGTTATCCTTCACACGCTTCAACGCAGCTTCGGCAATCTCAATTTTCTCGTTACCGAACAATACGGCTTCGCAATTCTCTAACGTCAGATTATCAACGATAATGCTCATAACAACATTATATTAAATATGTCTGTCAACTATTTCACAGATTGATTCAAAAACCTCTTCAATGGTCTTCATTCCGTCAACCTCGACCAATTTCCCGTGGCGGGTGTAGTATTCAATCAGCGGGGCGGTCTGTTCATGATAGTTCTGTATTCGTTTTATCACCACTTCCGGTGTGTCATCGCTGCGGTGGCTGATTTTCGCGCGTTCAAGAATGCGCGCGACCACCTCATTGTGTTCGGTTTTAAGATAAATGACAAGTGAGACGGGAATTTTATGCTCATAGCCAAGACCGTCCAACATCTCCGCCTGCTTTATTGTACGCGGCACGCCATCTAATATAATGCCCTTACAATCAGTAAGTTGTGTAAGATGTTTATGAAGCATGTCAAGTGTAAGTGAGTCAGGGCAGAGTTGTCCGTTGTTAATAAACTGTTTCGCCTTGATACCCAATTCAGTATCGTTACTCATCTCATTTCTGTAAAGGTTTCCGGTGGAGACGGGAACGAGGCCGTATTTCTCCGCCATAAGTTCCGCCTGTGTGCCTTTGCCGCAACCAGGCGCGCCCAACAGGACGATGCTGAATACTTTTTGTTCTTTCATATTACTCTTCATAAAGTTGATAAATGTCAGGAAGATTGCGCCCGAGGTCCTGATAATCCAAGCCATGCCCGACAATGAACTTGTTCGGGATCTCAATACCGACATACTTCACAGGAATATTTTTTTTGTATGTCTCACGTTTGAAAGTCATAGTAGCTATTTGCACATCTTTCGGCGATTGTTCATTCAGAAGGTTTAGCATGTGTTCGTATGTATTACCCGTATCAACAATATCCTCAATAATAATAACACGCTGATCTTTAATATTTTCAGTGAGGCCAATAAGACTTTCAACTTTTGATGTGGAAGAAAGTCCGCCATGGTATGACGAAAGTTTTACTGCTGTAATACGACAGTTTATGGTCAGTTTCTGGACAAGTTCCGCAGCGAAAATCAAAGCACCGCTAAGTGTGATTATAATCAACGGAACATCATTTTTATAATCCTCGTTGATTTCGGCGGCAACCTTGTTGACAGCCGCACTTATTTCGTCTTTTAAAATATATTTGACGAATTTCCTGTCGTTTATAGCGATTATGTTTTCCATCGTACCTTTTTTGAAAAATATAATCGGCAAAAATACAAAAAAAAGTGATTTGCTTGGTTTTTCCGCAATATTTTTGAAGAAGTTGGATTTTTTCAAATCCTAAAATTCTATTTCACAATCACTTTTTCGCAACTTCTTTTTCCATTATTGAATAAAATATCAATGAGGTATATTCCTGAAGGATAGTTTGTTAGGTCAATAATATTGCCTGAAATACGGATTATTTTTTTGCCCATAATGTCATAAATTTCAGAGTGGTTCACATTTTCGGCGTTTATGTGGAAAATGCCGTCTGACGGGTTGGGGAAAATTTCGACGTGCTGTTTTTCAGTTTCACTGACAGCTGTCTCGCTCATGCAAGAAACGAAGAAATTGTAAATTTCCGTTGTGTAGTCAATGTCGTTGGCTGGTGTGTAATACCAATTGTGCTGGCCGTTGTTGACTTTTATGAAGCAGGTTTTTGTGCCGTTTTCGCCGTTTTTGTACATGTATCTTTCAAATGTGAGGTTGTCGTTGGTCAAATGTGAGGTTGTCGTTGGCGATGTCGTCAAAGATGGTGTGTTCTGGCTCTTCGTCGCAGCCATTTGCGGTGCGCCAGTAGTCAACGGTTGCCTCAGCACCCACCCCGACCACAAATTTGTAACCACTGTAGGTCAGAGCGGCATCAGCGTAAGAGACCACCTCGTCGGCGTTGCCGTGTATGTGCATTGTGTTGATTGGCGTGACAGGCACACTCTCCTGAATATCGTAGCCGATAGTGCCGCTTACAGAAGCCACAGCTTTGATTCGGTCGCCGTGCTCAATGGCAAGACGGTTTGTCATGAAGCCGCCCATGGAGAAGCCGGTTACAAAGACACTTCCTTCATCAACGGAGTAGTTGGCAATCAGGTCGTCGAGTATCGCCAGCAGGAAACCGCAGTCATCAACGCCTTGGTTGACATGGATTCTGCCGCTGATACCAAACATTGAGGCATCCACACTGACACCCGCGTCCCATGCTGTGCCGATTGAGCCGATAATTGTTGTTGCGTTAAGAGCTTGCGGCGTGATGAGAATCCAGCCGTGGTCGTCAGCTATCTTTTTGAAACCGAACGCGTTGAACGCCGAGGTCATCTCATCGCCCAAGCCGTGCAGGCAGAATAGCACCGGTGCCGGTGTGCCCGCATTGTAACTTGCTGGTACGTATTCTATATATTCGCGTTCTTTTCCGTTCCACGTCATCTGTTTTGTGGTTTGGCAAAAGAGTGTGAGACAACTGAAAAAAGAAATCAGAAAGATGAAAGCCGTTTTTTTCATGATAGTTTAAATTTTTATATTAATATTCTGAAAAATCAATAAGATAAATTAAAATTCCTGATATTTGAATTGTCAGTGAGGTTTGCGAAAACAGTTCTGAAATCGTGGATGCCGCCGTTGTTCACGAGCCATTCCGCGGCGATGACAGCCCCCTGCGCGAAGCCCGCCCTGCTTTTTGCGGTGTGCCGCAGTTCCAACTCGTCTGCCTCTGAATTGAAAAGCAGAGAGTGAATGCCGCTCACATCGCCTTCTCGCTTTGAGATAATGGTGAGTTTGCCTTCCTCTTTCGCGTCCGAAATCCAGCCGCTCATATTTCTGAGGTGTGGCATGATGACCTCGGCGGTGGTTATGGCTGTTCCGCTGGGCTTGTCTTTTTTCGTAATGTGGTGCGTCTCTTCAATTTGAGGCTCGTACTGCGGATAGTGGCTCATCTGTTCCGCAAGCCACTGCGCTGCCTTGAAAAACAGGTTCACGCCAATGCTGAAATTTGTGCCGTAAACAAGCGAGCCGGATTTTTCCGCACAATACGTGCGCACCTCGTCAAGGCGGTTGTGCCAGCCGGTGGTGCCTGAAACGACAGGAATCTCGTTGTCGAAACAGCGGTACAGATTTTTCACTGCCACGTCAGGCATGGAGAACTCAATGGCGATGTCGCTGTCGAGAAACTTTTGCCACTCCGTATGCCAGTCGTCCTCGTTGTCAATGACCGCAGTGACTTCATGTTTGCGGGCACGCAGTATTTTCTCAATCTCGTGTCCCATTTTCCCGTAACCCAATATAGCAGTTTTCATAATTTCTGAAAATATTTTAAGCTGAAACAAATGAAGGTCAGACGGTTAGAGCTTGCAAGCCCAACCATCGTCAGTCTTGACAAGATTTTCTGTTGTTTCTTTTGTGGAGCCGTCCCCGTAAGTGTATTTCACTTTCAACTTGGCTTTTGCGCCGTCATTGGTGATTTGCTCGCTCAAGATTTCAAAATCCTTGATGCCGCCTTTTTGTGCGAGAAATTCTTTTAAAAGTCCCACTACCAAGGCTTTCTCTTCAGCTGAAGCCTTGTCTGCTTCGTATAACATGTCAACCGCAGTTTCAAAATCCTCTTTAAGCACATATTTCATGAATTTCGTGTATGTGCTTTTCGGACCGTTGTCGGTGACTGTTTCTGTGCCACCGTTTTCCTGTGTCGCCTCAGAAGATTCGCTGTTGCCGCAACCTGCAAATGAAATTATTGCTACAAGCGCGCATGCCATAATAATTTTGAATTTTTTCATAATAAGTTTTTGTTTTAATGGAAACGCCTTATATTTCAATTTTTATCATTTTCCGACCCTGCGCGTTCCAAAATCAGAATTCGGAAAATATAGCGCAAATATACATTTTTGATTACAAGTAAGAAAATAATCTTTTCGGATTTTTGGAATTATTTCATAAGTTTCTTGTAATGAATGCGTTTCGGGGTTATGTCGCCCAATCGTTTTTTTCGGTTCTCCTCGTATTCGGTGAAAGAGCCTTCGAAGAAACAGACCTGCGAGTCGCCTTCGAATGCGAGAATGTGTGTGCAAATCCTGTCAAGGAACCACCTGTCGTGCGAGATGATGACAGCGCAGCCGGCAAAGTTCTCAAGTCCCTCTTCAAGAGCCATGAGGGTGTTGACATCAATGTCGTTGGTCGGTTCGTCAAGAAGCAGGACATTGGCTTCGGATTTGAGCGCGAGAGCCAAATGGAGGCGGTTGCGCTCCCCGCCTGAGAGCAGCCCCGCTTTCTTGTTCTGGTCGGTGCCGTTGAAGTTGAACCGTGATACGTATGCCCGCGAGTTGACGAGCCGTCCGCCGAGCATCATCTGCTCGTCTCCGCCGGAAACTATCTCCCAAATTGTTTTTTCAGGGTCAATGGCTGAATGTTGCTGGTCAACGTACCCGAGCACGACCGTCTCTCCAACTTTGAAACTGCCGGTGTCAGGTTTTTCCAAACCCATTATCATGCGGAACAGAGTGGTCTTTCCCGCACCATTCGGCCCGATTACCCCTACAATGCCGTTAGGCGGCAGGTTGAAATTGAGATGCTCAAACAAAATTTTGTCTCCAAATGATTTCGCAACATCTTGAGCTTCAATAACATTATCCCCAAGCCGTGGTCCGTTGGGAATAAAAATCTGAACTTTTTCCTCTTTCTCTTTTGTGTTCTCATTCAAAAGTTTGTCGTATGCGTTAAGACGTGCCTTGCCTTTTGCCTGCCGCGCTTTTGGGGACATACGCACCCATTCGAGTTCGTGCTCAAGGGTCTTGCGCCGCTTCGACTCCTGTTTCTCCTCCATGGCAAGACGGTTTGTCTTCTGTTCAAGCCAAGACGAATAGTTGCCTTTCCACGGAATCCCTTCGCCGCGGTCGAGTTCGAGAATCCAACCAGCCACGTTGTCAAGGAAATAGCGGTCGTGAGTTACGGCAATGACTGTTCCTTTATATTGCTGCAAGTGCATTTCGAGCCACTGCACCGATTCGGCGTCCAAGTGGTTAGTGGGCTCGTCGAGCAGAAGAATGTCCGGCTCCGAAAGAAGCAAACGGCAGAGTGCAACGCGGCGCCGCTCACCACCGGAGAGATTCTTCACGGGGGTATCGCCTTCGGGGCAGCGGAGCGCGTCCATGGCGCGTTCTATCTTCGAATCAAGTTCCCAACCATCGTGCTGCTCAATGAGTTCTGTAAGTTCGCCCTGCCTCTCAATCAGCTTTGTCATCTCCTCGTCAGTCATCTCTTCGGCAAAGCGCATATTCACCTGCTCATATTCAGCCATAATGTCGGCAATCTCCTTCACTCCCTCCATTACAACTTCCTTAACTGTCAGAGTGTCATCAAGATATGGTTCCTGTGGCAGATAGCCAACACTGTAGCCCGGCGAAAAGACCACTTCACCCTGAAACGACTTGTCCAAGCCAGCAATGATTTTCAGAAGGGTCGATTTCCCTGCGCCGTTAAGTCCCAAAACGCCAATCTTCGCTCCATAGAAAAAAGAGAGATAGATATTTTTCAACACTTGTTTCTGCGGAGGATAGACCTTGCTCACATTAACCATCGAAAAGATGATTTTTTTATCGTCAACATTAGCCATAAAAATGATTTTGATTAATGAATATCTTTTTCAACCGCAAAGATAGTCAAAAATTAGATGTGGGAATTTTATGGATAAGGGAGATTTTTTGAAAAAATCCAGTTTTCATTCTCACTTCCTTAGAATTAGCGTTGACAGCAATTCGAGGGCGAAGAAGAAGAGTGCGATGATGAGGAACGGCTTGAACTCGTCAGACTTGTTCTCGAAGACAGCTTCGCTGATGACGGTTTTCTCCATTTTGTCGATTTCGGCATAGACCTCCTCAAGTTTCTTGTTGTTGGTGGCTCGGAAGTATTTGCCTCCGGTTTCGTTTGCGATGTCGGTCAGCAGCTGTTCGTCTATCTCGGTTTGCAGATAGACGGGCCCTTGCGGAGTGGGGTAGGGTGCCTGCCCGTTTGTGCCGCAGCCGATAGTGTAAACCTTTATGCCAAAGTCTTTTGCCATCTCCGCAGTGGAGTGCGGGTCCAAATATCCGGCATTGTTAACACCGTCTGAAAGGAGTATTATGATTTTGCTTTTCGCTTCGCTGTCGCGCAGACGGTTGATTGCAGTGCCAAGACCGTCTCCTATTGCGGTGCCGTCTTCAATCAAGTCAAATTTCACCTTTTTCATAAGGCCGAGCAGCGTGTTGTGGTCGGTGGTGAGCGGGCACTGCGTGTACGCTTCGCCGGCATAGACTACCAATCCGATGCGGTCGGTAGGGCGGCCTTCAACGAAATCGGCTGCGACTTTTTTGCACGCTTCAAGTCTGTTCGGCTTGAAATCCATCATTTTCATGCTGCCTGAAATGTCGAGCGCAAGAACGATGTCCACGCCCTCAACTTCAATTTGGTTGCGGTGGAATGACGATTGCGGGCGCGCTAAGGCGATTACAAGGAAAATTATCGTTATGATACGAAGTGCTTCTGGAAGCCAGTAAAGTCTTGTCTTCCAAGTCTTTGGCAGACCAGCAAAAGGGGCGGCGGTGGCAACTGTCATCGGGGCGCGCATTTTGTTGCGTTTCCATATCTGCCATCCTATTATCGGAATGAGCAGCAGAAGCAGGAAGAAATACTTTGGCTCGGCAAATGTCAAGTCATGCAGGATATGAAAAAAATCAGAGAAGAATTTCATAGTCAGGATTTTTTGGTGTTGTTAGTATTTGATTGTGTGTCAGTTTGTTCTTTTGTGGATTCCACAAATCTCACGGCATTTTTGAAGCATGTGTCGTGCTCATTTGGCAGTGGCTGCCATTTCGCGAATTTCACCAAGTCGGCGGTTGAGAGGATTACACGCAGCTCGTCAGCCGACTCTTTGTCGAGGTTGAGTGTGGCGACCGCGTCCAAAATTTCGCTTGATGTCATTTCGGGAGCGTCAATGTCCCAGCGGCCGTCGATGTATTCGCGCACAATGTCGGTAAGTTCTGAGTAATAGAGTTTTACCATTCCGTCTTGCCATAGGTGTTTGAGTCTGAGTTGTTCGAGTGCGGTTAGTGCGGCGATGTGCGGCTTGACTTTCGGTTTGGGCTTCGGCAGAACCTTTTTCGGTGATTTCTTGTGGTAGAATTTTTTGAAGAGGAAGACCGCCAAAGCGATGACAAGCGCGGCAGCGAGGGCGAGCAGAATATACGGCAGCACCTCTTTGAACGTCAGCATCTCTTTCGCTGGCTGCTTTATGTCGCGGAACGCCGCGGTGGTGTCAACTTGAATCGTTTGTACCTCAAAATATAGCGGTTGTGTCGAAGCGAGAACTTGTGAGTCAATGGAGAGTATTTCTATTGGCGGAAAAGAATAAAACCCTGAGTCAAAGGCTGTTATTTTTATGCTTTGATGGTATGTGTTTATCCCGTTTCCTTTAGTGGTGTCTATTGCGGAGTTCTCAATCCAGTCAATGCCAAGCGTGTCGAGGCTTTTTGCGTTGAGTTGCGGAATGATGATGTTTGCCGAGGCAGGAGCGGTTATCGTGAGTTTCACATTAAGCTGGTCGCCGATAAGGATCTTCGTTGAGTCGATTTGCGCGGTTGCGTTGTAGTTCTGCGCTAATGCCATGAATGGCGCTATGGTGAGTAAAATCCAGAAAATCAGTAACTTTTGTTTCATTGTGTTTTGTTTTTTCAAATTGCAAAGTTATGTTTTTTCTAACGTTTTTGCAAATGAAAAATTATATCCTATTCGCTTTTATTACTTTCTCATTGCCCGTTCTTTTAATTACCGCACTTCAGACAGAACTATGCCTGAGTATTGGAAAGAGCATTTCGGAAAATTAAACTGCGAGATTCCGCAAGGGATCCTTGGCACAAATATTTCTGGTCTGTTTAAAGATATAGAAACGAAAATTGTTTATAATCAATAAGTTAGCTAAAATGGGGGATTGTTATTCGCTTACGACTACTTTTTTCACAAAGTTTCCTGCGCGAACGATGTAGATGCCAGGACGGACATTGATGAGTGTGTTTCCATCGTGTTGATTGCGGTAAACAGTGCGTCCGAGCACATCAAAAACGGAAAGTTCGGTAGCGGTCTCGCTTTCAACAATTATATTCCCGTCTATTGAAAAGATATTGATATTCAGGTTTTTATAATTTTGGTCTTCTTTGATTGAAACATCACTTTTGAGATTTAAGCCGACAATGATCGGATCGTGGTCGGCATAGCGGTACATAGATTCGTCGGTGCCGATTGAATAGTAAAAGGCGTCAGACTCGTCAACGTTGATATGGTATGGAGCAACTCCGGTGATTTGAGAAGACATTGAAGGGGAGGCGAATGCATGGTCAAGATATTCCACCCCATCATTGAACCCGAAACTGTATTCGTTGGGTGCGAATCTCGCCGTCTGGTTTTCAAATCCCATTGAGGAGAGGAAAGTGATAGGTTCCTCTTGTGATGCGCAGTTCAAATCACCTAAAATGAGGAAGTCTTTGTCCTGATAGTAATTGGAGTTCATTTTTATTGTGATGAAATCGACAAGTTTGGTCACATTGGCCATGCGCACTTCATTCGAATTGTCATCTACACCTGATTTCGCCTTGAAATGGTTCATGCAAAGTATAAAGCGTTCATTTGTTGAAAGTTCGTCAAACGCCTGCACATATTCACGTTTGTAGTAGATAGAGCTTGAATTGTACGGATGTCCGAGCGCGAGAACAGGTTTTACTTTGTCGGTGCGGTAAATGAAGCCCACTTTGCTGTAAGTGTCGGCGGTATTGTCACCGTCCTCGACGTATGCGTAGCGGTTTGGGGCGGTTTGTGCGTTCAGCGTGTGCGTGATAGCCTGAAGTGCGATAGTTCCGTCCTGAATTTCGGCGAGACAGTAGATGTCGGCGTCAATGTTGCGGAACGCCTTAATCATTTTCGTGTGCTGTCGCTGGTACTCTTCGTTCGATGAGGCTCCGTTTGTCCCCTCCCATTGTGGGAAGTAATTCTCCACATTCGAAGCGCAAATTATCAAACGGGCGTCACCAACATTGGGCCGGCTTGTGGGGCGGGTGTTATTCCCGAACTTGACATTGTAGCCGAGCGAAATATTACGTTCATCGTTGATTGTTGCGGACACGTTTGTCAGTGTGGCGCCAAGTCTGATTGTGTCAACATAAATATATGGGCAATATGCTGTTATAAAGGCTGTAGCGAATGCGTTTTCCGCATTTGTATAGGCTTGTGTGTTGGCAGGAGCTTCCTCATACGGAAGCCGTTGGCGTTTGTAAGAAAGATAGAGTTTGTTGTAACTGCGCCCGCAGACGTGAAGTGTCTGGTTGAAAGTGACTTCCTTCCCAAAATATGTTGAGGGAAGGTCGTTCCCGCTGAATATTAGTGATTGACTGAAAAGAGTTATGTTGCTTATTGTTATTAATGAGATCAGAAAAAAAGAGAGCTTCTTCATATCAATAAATAATTATGGTAATAAACGTCATTATTTTGCATTTAAACCGCAAAAATAATTAAAAAATGATAATGAAAGATAGACATTTCTGGTGGTCACTTCTTTTTTGTGGGACAATTGTTGTGAGCCAACGCCTTGCCGATGCTTGCGATTTCAGCGCGCAAAGATTCGGGCTCAAGAACTTCAACGCTTTCTTTCATTGAGATGATTTCCTGAGTCAGGTCGAAGGTCGGGCGCAGATAGTAACTGAAAACGGAATAGTCTTTTGTCGTCTTAATCTCTTTTTGCGAGGTGTGCAGTGGCAGTGTGCGAATATAATTTGCCTGCCACGCATCTATTTTCAGTTTTATGATTTGTGGCTTTTTGTCCCCGACCATGATGCCAAAGCATGTGGAGAAGTAATCTGCCGCACTGAAATTCTCAGGTAACTCAAAGTGCCCAAATTCGATGTCTATGTCCTGTATTCTGTCCAAGGCGTATATTTTCAATGGGTTGTTCCCGTATTTTGCGAGCAGGTACCAGCGGCGTTTGAACACCTTGAGCGCGTATGGCTCAACATGGAAAAAATTTGACACTCGCTCCGTCTCATACCAGAAGGCTTTGTAGCTGAACGTGAGCATTAAGTTGTCGCGCATGGCTTCGAGTATGGTGGGCAGACATTCTTCACCGGACGGGTTCTGCTCAAGCAGTATGCGCTCTTTCAGCTGCGCACACTCATTCACACGGTTATTCACGGACATTGTTTCTATAAGCCACCGCCGGAACCTTGACGAGTCCGTAATGTCGTTCCTATCCATAAGATAATATGTGTTTGTGCTTTTGTGGCAGCGTATTTCCACGCCGAAGAGTTCCATCACATCGGCCTTGTGGCGCATGAAAGTGCGCCAGCTGTAGTCGTTGCCGCCTGATAACTGTAAATTTTCCTTCCACTTGTCTGACAGCTCATGGAATGAGATTCCTGTTGAACCTGCACAATAAATCGTATCTACAAGCCAAATGTAACGGTTTAAAATCTGTTTGCTCATGTTCTCATTTTTTTGTTTCAGGTTGCAAATATATGCTTTTTGTATGACAAAATGTGGCATAGCAAACATTTTGCTGTATGAAAAATCTGTATTACTTTTGCAGCCCAAAATTTTAGATATTGAAGACAAATTTAATCTCAGATAGTTATAAACTTAAAAAATAAAACGGTTTATGGCGAAAGTAAAAACATACGTAGGGAAGCGGTGGGCGAAATTCTGCGGTTTTATGCTGAAAATGCTTGGCTGGAAAAGCATAGGCGGTCCGATGGTTGAAGACAAAGCCATTGTCCTTGGCGTTCCGCATACCTCAATCCTCGACTTTCCAATCTGTTACTTCTTTTACGCGCAATACGGGCGTGTGGCTCACATTATGGTGAAGAAAGAGTTTTTCTTCTGGCCGCTCGGACCACTGCTCAGAGCCTGCGGAGCCGTGCCCGTTGACAGAAGCAATGCCACGGCGACTGTGAAAAGCATTATCAAGGCCTTTAACGAGACAGACGTGTTTCATCTTGCAATAGCCCCCGAAGGTACTCGCAAACCCACAAAGCGTTGGAAAACAGGTTATCATCTGATTGCTCGTGAGACAGGGGCAACAGTTTATGCCGGTTTTTACAATTGGGGACGAAAAGAGATAAGTGTGGGGAAAGTATGGGAGATGTCAGACAATCCGGCTGAGGACATTAAGCGGCTGCAAGAGTATTATTCCACTCTTCCAATAGAGGGAAGACATAAAAACAACTATGTAACACATTGACAGACATGGCGAAAAAGAAAAAGACACCATACAAGACAAGAAACAAATACCGCGAGACGTATTGTACTACACTAAGTCGAGTTTTTGACTATACCACGACAAAATACTGGAAGCGCCAAATGGCACAGTTCATCGAAGGGGGGCAGTCATATACGTACAGCAGTTTTCGAGAAAAATGCAATATGCTATCAACGAGGATGTCGCGCTTCGGCATAAAAGCTGGTGACAAGGTCGCAATATTGTCGCAGAACATGCCGAACTGGACGTTGGCGTTCTTCGCCGCAACGGCTTTCGGACGTGTAGCCGTGCCGATCCTTCCAGACAGTTCGGAAAACGAAGTCACAAACATATTGAACCATTCCGACACAAAAGTAATTTTCATTTCGCAAAAGCTTATGCACAAGCTGAGCGACAGCTGTAAGGAGAAAATGACACTTGTCGTTGATATTGAGTCTCTTGAGTTTATCAAAAGCAACAAAGACGAGTTCCAGTGCAACGGCTGGATAAAAGCCCCGCAGCCCGATGACTTGGCAACGATAATCTACACTTCTGGAACTACGGGCAAGGCGAAGGGGGTTATGTTGAGCCATAGGAATATCTGCCATAACCTCGTGGCTTCGTTCAAGGCACAGCCTTGTTTTAAAAACGACAGGTTCCTCTCCATTCTGCCGATGGCGCACGCTTACGAGATGTGCGTGTCAAGCCTCTACTCGATGTATGTGGGCGCGTGCTGCTATTACCTTTCCAAACCGCCGACTCCGTCGGTGCTGCTGCCGGCGTTGAAGAAGGTGAAGCCGACAATTATGCTTGCGGTGCCGCTCATAATAGAGAAGGTGTATCATAATAGCGTTGTCCCCACAATTCGCAAGAGCCGTGTGTTAAGTTGGATGGAAAAGCATTTGCCGCATGTGTTGTATTGGTTTATAGGAAGAAAACTTGTGAAGACTTTTGGCGGCAAGTTGCGCTTTTTCGGAATCGGCGGCTCGAAGTTGGACACGCATGTTGAGGAGTTCCTGAAAAAATGCCACTTCCCGTATGCAGTTGGCTATGGTCTTACCGAGACCGCACCCCTTGTCTGCAACGTCATTGTTACCAAGCGCAAGCGTGTCGGTTCTATCGGCGTGGCTGCCTATAAGGTCGATATCCGGCTTGACAACATGGACCCGCAGACTGGCGAGGGTGAGATTGCGTGCCGCGGCGACAATGTGATGCTCGGCTACTATAAAGACCCCGAACGAACTATGCAGGTTCTTGACGAGGACGGCTGGTTCCGCACCCACGACATAGCCACGGTTGATGATGACGGATATTACTATATCAAAGGTCGGTTGAACAATACAATAATAGGTCCTTCCGGTGAGAATATTTATCCGGAAGAGATTGAAATGGTGATAAATAACATAGATGGAGTTGACGAATCAATTGTGATGGAACGTGATGGGAAACTTGTGGCTCTCGTAAAGTTTGACGATAATGTTTTGAATTGGGATCAGGCTTCAGAGGATTATTTCTTTGAGAAAGCGGAATCGCTGAAAAAGTCTGTAATAGAGCTTGTTAACAGAGCGGTCGGAAAAAACTCGAAGATAGATAAGGTTGAAGCGATGAAAGAACCTTTTGAAAAGAGCGCGACACAGAAAATCAGGAGGTTCAAGTACAAACAGGAGGAAAAAGAGACGGAGGAATCCTGATATTTCCAGACTTCGGGCTTTACAATCCAAATTCTGTAATGAGTCGTTTTTTTTAGGGTGATATTGTAGGGGTTAAACAAACACATTTTTTATTTCTGGAATTTTTGTAGTTTTGCAGATAGAAAATGAATGGTAATGAACGATGGATTAGACAGAAATCTCGCACTGAATCTTACCGAGAAGTACGGCAATAGGTGGAGCGACAGGAGTTAGCAGCATTGTATACGAGTTGCGTATACTTTTACGGAGGATGAGAATTCTTGCAGAAAAACTGCAACGGGCAATTGTCATTGCAAAGGAAAAAATTGTTGAACAAAAAATGAAAAAGGAAGAGACAAAATAAAAAATAAACATATTAGATAGCGTTTGGGGCTATCCTTGAAAGTTAAAATGAAGTATAAATAAAAAAGTAAATTATAGAAGGAAAGTAAAACAAACATATTATTAATCATAGCGTTTGCTATTTATTCGAGATGCTCTGAAAATTTGGCGATTAGAAGATGTCCATCATTGAATAAGTTCGGTGAACGTCCACGTTAGCGTGGATGGAATTTATTTGATGGACGGGTTACGCCAAATACCTCAGAGCTCAATAAGAAACGTCCACGCTTCTTTATGCTTTGAGGTATTCTGTGTACAAACCTGCATTATCGATGAGTTGCTGCGCTGAAAAAAGCAACGTGAAATGTGGTCAATAAATGATGAAGTGAATTTTTTTAAAGATGCTATCAATTTGGCAAGTATCGAAAATTTGATGGTAAAAGTTAAAGGCAAATATTATGCTTTTCAACCAAAAGATGAAATAGATAAGGTTAATACTCCGCAAACAAGAAATAGCTTTATTGGTTCAACGACAGAAAAGTGGTGTAAGGACTTATTTGCTGACATTGCAAAATCCAATGGGCTTTATGCTGTTAATAGTGTCGTATGCGAAGAAATAGGATTATCACGACAAAGTTCAGCGGATTTGGCATTTTGTACTTCCCCAGACAATATTCAAAAAGCTGAAAACATAAAACTCATTTTTGAAATCAAAATGGGAATTGTGAATAACTATTTTTTCAACAATGATGAAGATTTTGAATTTTGTGGTGATTACACTACTCACAAAGGGAACCCATCTTTACTTCGCTCTGATAGTATGCTAAAAGCCATAGGAAAATCTATAAATCTGAGAGTTGACAGTTCAAAAGCAAAAAGCATTCCGATTGTTATTATAGGAAATTCTCCAATCACAACAAATTATGTGAGAAAAGTGGATTGTCTTAAGCAAAGCGGGGTAATTCAGAAATTCATCTCCCTTTACCCTAACCCTACTACACACGATTTTATCAGGGAAACGCCACAAAAAGGGTTTGAAACATTTGATACTCTTGAAATAGTTGAAAAATTTATAGAACAAATTTTAAATGAAAATCTTAATTATTTCAGTTCGATGATGAGTAATAAAGATTTGGGACGAATAATTTCACTTGCCAATAAAGAGTCATCAGATGAACTAAAAGGTCAAAAATTTATTGAAATGCTGAACTTATGAAAAAGGGAACTGAAACATCATCGTTCGGCGTTTCCTATAGAGTAGGTCATAATGCCGATAAATTTTACCAATCTAATCTCTATAAAGAGGTAAAACTAACTGAAATTCAGAACTATACTGAAAATATAATTGATGATAGTCTTTTAGATAAGATATATGCTCATTCATCAGAATCAATGTATGAAATACCGGATAATAGCGTGCATTTAATGATTACATCACCACCATACAATGTTACGAAGGAATATGATCAGAATCTAACTTTACAAGATTATTTGAAACTAATTGAAAATGTGATGAGAGAAACATATCGTGTATTAGTCGATGGAGGTAGAGCTTGTGTTAATGTTGCAAATTTGGGTAGAAAACCCTACCTTCCATTATCCGAATTTGTAGGAAGAATAATGACGGATATAGGATTTAATAATCGTGGGCAAATAATATGGGATAAAGCTGCATCTTCGGGCGGTTCTTGTGCTTGGGGTAGTTGGCAAAGTGCTTCAAATCCAAGTCTTAGAGATGTTCATGAATATATTCTGGTTTTTAGCAAGGGAAAATTATTTAGAAAAAAAGGTATTGATACTATCACTAAGGAAAATTTTTTGGAATGGACTAAAAGCATTTGGAAAATGAATACAGAGAGTGCAAAACGCGTAAAACATCCAGCTCCATTTCCTGAAGAACTACCACACAGGTTAATCAATTTATATAGTTTCGAAAATGACATAGTCCTAGACCCATTTATGGGAAGTGGGACAACAGCAGTCGCTGCAGTAAAAAACAAGCGTCATTATATAGGTTATGATATTTCCACAGAATACATTAAAATTGCAAACAATAGGATTACAAACATAGGTGCTTTGTTTTAGAACAACCAATTTCCGATTTGAAAGGAGTAAGAAACGTACCATAAAATTCTATTAACCACACATTGTGCGCAAGGTTAAAAAGATGGCGTGCTTACAATACGTATGACAACAAAATTATTGAATCAGTATTTCTCAATATAATGCAGAATTATCCCTTTCGGCCTGTTGCCATCTTCTAATTCTTTGTGGAATTTTGCTATTGGCCCCGTTCCCCATTCCGCGGTGAGCAGCGTTTTGACTTTGATGGAAGGTTACAGCGCCCCGCGGTGGTATTATAGTTCGCTCCGTTTTCCCAGATTGCGCTTCTGCGCGCGTATCTGAGGTTATTAAAATATGACCTCTTCGAGGTCTGTTCCATATACAAATTTATTTCATTAGGAGATGTTGTTGCGAAACGGCATCATTTTAGTTTCCCATACAAACGACTGAAAGGAGTGCAGTACGTGGTAGTGGGGCACCCACGACACACTCGCGGCGCAGGGGACAGGTGCTTTGAAATCAGAGAGCAACTCGCCGCGAAAGAGACAACGTATCCAATATGTCAACAGAATCACTTCGTTAGTTTATAAGACGAAAAGAGATAATTCCGAAAATTTTTATGTGTCTGTGTGAAAATCCGGGGCTTTTTGTGTAAATTTGCAGGTGAAAAATAGAAAAGGTATGAAAAACATATTACCTGCTTTAAGACAACTCGCTTTAGAGGTAATCCCTTCAGGAGGTGTTGCGCTATTGTATGGTTCCAGAGCCCGAGGTACTGCACGGTCTATAATTGTAATGCTGGATTGTTTTGCAATTCGCCGATAATCTCCTTGTAAAGTTTCACATCCTCTACTTTGGTAATTGAGGTGAGGCGTTTCCCTGCATCTTTCGATGAACCGCCACAATGGTATATCTTTTCTTCGTACTGGATGCCATGGTCAAGAATTATGTAACGGTCGTGATAAATTCCTTCAGAAACCTTCAATACAATGTCAATATTCGGGTACTCTCGTTTAAAATCCTCAAACTCAGTTTGATGTAGATTCCGATTTGTGTTGTCGCTGAAGATTGTTATTCTTATACCGCTTGCAACGGATTTGAGAAGAACCAAAGTTTTCAAACTGATATAATTGTCAATTATACAGATTGATTCTTTTGCCGAAGAATATATTTCTGCGTATGCGATATTCGCTTCAACGGTCTGGCCATTATAAAACAGGAAGTCTCTTTTGATATTATGGTCGGTAAAATCTTTTATAATGATAGAGATGTCATCACGGGTCACCATTTGTTGTTTGATTTGTTTGATGTCTTCTGTATTGCTTTGGATTTGAATGGAAAGTTTGAACAATTCGGGACTCGAAATTATGTTCTGACTTTGTATGATAAAGTCTTTCATATCTTTGAAAAGCATTATTAATGCCTTGCTTTGGCGAACAGCAAGCTCTCCTTTCAGTACTGTCATAAGCATATAAATACCTTGTTCGGTAAAAGCGTACGGAAGATACCTTGTCCCGCCCCAACTTGAGGTCGAAATTTTCGACCTCAAGTTCTTAAATTCAGAATCGGTGAGTTGAAAACGAAAATTTTCGTCAAAACGATCAATGTTATTCTTGATTTGTTCATTGAATCTTTTTGTTGAATACCCATAAATTGCAGCCAAATCAAAATCCAACATTACTTGTAATCCTCTGATTACATAGATTTTGTCAATTAAACCATCGGACTTCATACTCTCTTTGTTTTATATTTGTTATTTAAATTTTAAAACATACAAATATATAATTATTATTTTGGTATTGACTGAAAATTTTTAATTTTTTTAAAATTATACAGTAGGGAAATTGTCTTCTTCCGCAAGTGCTTGAAATACGGCGCAGGCTTTTCAGGCACCAGCGCAACAGTTTGTTGACAGACTTTCAAAGTTAGTTGAGGAATAACCATCAATAGACATTATGTAGTATTCACCAAACCCAGTAA
>CACYHL010000032.1 GCA_902774205.1 uncultured Bacteroidota bacterium
ACGACAGGGCTTCGAGTTGAGGACAACTGCCAGAATTGCGGCTCCACAGATGTCAGAATCAACGGTCTTGACGGACATTACTCACAGATATTAATTGACTCACGTCCTATAATTTCCGCTCTTTCAGGTGTTTACGGTTTGGAACAGATTCCTGTTGAGATGATTGACCGAATAGAGGTTGTGCGCGGCGGCGGCAGTGCCCTGTACGGCGCCTCAGCCATAGGCGGCACCATAAACATCATAACAAAAGAGGGCTCGGAGAACGCCGCCGCCGTCAGCCACACTTTCATGAGCATTGGCGGCTCAAAATCATTTGACAATGTCACCGGGCTCACCGCCTCGCTCGTCTCGGGCAACAAACATGCGGGAATTTACATTTTCGCGCAGAACAGACAACGTGACGCTTACGACCACAATAAAGACGGCTACAGCGACATTCCCTCGCTCAAAGGCATAAGCACAGGTTTCAAGTCATTCTTATACGCCGACAGAAACTCAAAATTAACGTTACAATACAATTTTATAAAAGATTCGCGGCGTGGGGGCAACAAACTGAACTCACAACCACACGAAGCCAACATCGCTGAATCAGCTGACCACGACATCCACAGTTTCCAATTCGGCTACAACGGCTCTTACGGCAATCACAGAGTTGAAGCGTACACCGCAATGCGCAACACACGCCGCAACAACTACTGTGGCGGCACCGGCTCCGAAAGCGAGGAGGAGATTGCCGCCGCGCTGAACGCATACGGCTACACCCACGACTTGAACTTGGTCGCCGGTGCACTCTATTCCTATAATTTCCAAAAACCAATGCGCTTCACGCCTTCAATAACTTTTGGCGCAGAATACAATTACGATTTCCTGAACGACTCAGTACCTGGCTACCAGTACGAGCTCACCCAGCGCGTACACATTCTCAGCTCATACATACAAAACGAGTGGAAAAGCCGCAAATGTGCGCTGCTTCTTGGCGGACGTCTAGACAAGCACAACCTGATAAAACGCCCGATACTGTCGCCAAGGGTTAATGTGATGTACACTCCTGTCAGCGGGCTCACGTTTCGCGCCGGTTACGCAGGAGGGTTCCGCGCCCCGCAGGCATTCGATGAGGATTTGCATGTGTCGGTGAGCGAAGGCGAGCGCGTGACTCATATTTTGTCGGAAAAGTTGAAAGAAGAACGTTCACAAAATGTAACTTTCTCAGCATCATACGCTTACAATCATGGAGCTTTCGGTTTTGAAATCGAAAGCGAGGGATTTTACACACAGCTGAAAGACATCTTTGCTGAAAAAAGATACACGACTGCGGACAATCAGGAGGTGGCAGAGAAATACAATGCTGACAAAGGATATGTCTATGGTATCCATTTCGAGACGAAGGTCGGTTATGCGGAGTTCTTTTCGGCAACACTCGGTCTCACATGGCAGCAAAGTCTCTATTCCGAGGCGTTGGAATGGAGCGAGGAGGCGCCAGCCGAAAAGCGGATGTTACGCACCCCCGACCTTTACGGTTACATTTTGCTGAGCAGCAACCCATGGCGCACGCTCTCCTTGAATTTGTCCGGCAACTTCACGGGCAGCATGTTGGTACCGCACGACATTGAAAATCCCGTTCTTGTTAAGACACCAACATTCTTCGACTTGAGTTTCAGAATATCTTACGATTTCACATTGTTAAAGCCCAAAACCGAAAACTCATCAAAAAAGAGAAACGGAGTGTTCTTGCAGCTCGGTGCGTTCGTACAAAACATATTTAATTCATTCCAAAAAGACCTTGAAATCGGTGTGGCACGCGATTCAGGTTACATATATGGTCCATCGCTGCCCCGCACCTTCGGCTGTAACATAAAATTAATGTATAGGTAATTGAAAATATTTTCTATAAAAATCTTCGTAATTCTCCCTTTTAGTCATGTTGTCACTTCCACTTCACATAATTGACAAAATAACGTAGTGAGATTGCAAGAGTAAAAGGGATAATTCAAAAATCTTTATGTATTAGAATAAAACCAACTAACAATTCACAAAAACAACATACGGATTTCAAGTTCGTTCCCTTATGTGTTAAAATAAATTTCTTTCCTGACAAACTGAAAGAAATAAAAACATAACTTTGCAATCTGATTTTGAGAAGTATATGACTGAGAAATTTCTTGATTATTCACATAAATTTTATTCAAAATGAAGAGATTATCAATTGCTTTGTTTGCAATGCTGACACTGATTTGTGCCTGCTCGAAAAAACAAGAGAAATCCGATGATAAAGTTATCGGGAAACCTGAAATTGAAGTCAAGGACGGGCGTTTCACTCCTGAGGTGATGTGGTCGCTCGGCAAGATGGGCGAAAAGGCGGTGTCGCCAGACGGCACGCGAATTGCCTACACCATGACATATTACGACATGGCGGAGAACAAGGGCAACGCCGAACTCTATCTCCTGCCGGCTGAAGGCGGTGACGCGGTGCAGCTCACCACCACCGCCGCGGGCGAGTTCAACCCCGTTTGGCTCGACGACAACACGCTGCTTTTCTGCCGCGGCAACGAAATCCTGTCGATGAATGTGGAGAGCAAAGCCGAGACAACGCTTGGCTCCGTAGAAAACGGGCTCGAAGGCTTCAAACTCGCCCCCGACCATAAATCCATTGTCTATATCACCACTATTCCCGTGAAACGTCCCGAACATCTTGAGAAACTTTACAGCGGTCTCGACAAAACAACCGGACGCATAAACGAGGATTTAATGTACCGCCATTGGGACGACTGGGTTGACGAAATCCCGCAGATTTTCCTTGCCAAATTTGACGGCAAAATTGATATTGAAAATTCCACAGCATTGATAGACAGCACTTTCGAGTGCCCGATGCGTCCGTGGGGCGGTGTGGAGCAGTTCAACTACAGCCCCGACAGCAAGACCATCGCCTACACCTGCCGCAAGAAAACCGGCAGCGACTACGCACACTCAACCAACAGCGACATTTTCCTCTACGACATTGAAAAAGGCACGACCAAAAATCTCAGCGAAGGCATTATGGGATACGACCAAAACCCTGTTTTCAGTCACGACGGCACAATGATTGCTTGGGAGAGCATGGAGCGTGACGGCTACGAAAGCGACAAACTCCGTCTGATGGTACTCGACCTCGCTACCGGTACCCGTACCGACCTTTCTGAAGGATTCGACTACAATTTCACCAATATCAGCTGGAGCAACGATGACAAGGAGATTTTGGGCGTGGTTTACTATCTCGGCATGACAGAAATTTTCGCCTGCAACCGCGAGACCAAGGCTTTCCGCCAGATTTCGCACGGATACCACGACATTCACAGCTTCGAGATGAATGGCGACAAACTCTACGCCGACCAAGTTTCGATGCAGTATCCTTCTGAAATTTTTGTCTATAACCTTAGCGATGACAAAGCCGAAGGCAAAAAAATCTCTTCAATAAACGATGAAGTACTTTCGCAGGTGCGCATGGGCAAAGTTGAGGAACATTGGATCAAGACGGTTGACGGCAAGGATATGCTCACGTGGCTGATTTACCCATACGACTACGACAGCACTAAGGTTTATCCCGCGCTGCTTTTCTGCGAAGGCGGACCGCAGTCGATGGTGAGCCAGTTCTGGAGCACCCGCTGGAACTTTGAGGTGATGAGCGGTGCCGGCTACTTTATCATCGCGCCAAACCGCCGTGGCACGATTGGCTTCGGCACAGAATGGTGTGAGGAGATCAGCGGAGACTATGGCGGGCTTTGTATGCAGGATTACATGACCGCCGCCGACTATTTCGCTGACAATGTGAAACAGATTGACAAGGAGCGTCTTGGCGCGTGCGGGGCAAGCTTCGGTGGCTACAGCGTCTATTGGCTTGCAGGACATAACCATGATGTCAAAGGCTACAACGACGGGCGCCGCTTCAAAGTGCTGCTCGCACACAACGGAATGTTCAATTTCGAACAGCAATATCTTGAGACAGAGGAACTTTGGTTTGATAATTGGGATTTGGGCGGACCATATTGGGATTGGAACAATCCGCAGATTAAGAAAAGCTATTCTAACTCACCACACCTCTTTATTGACAAATGGAACACGCCTATTTGTGTGATACACAGCGAATTTGACTTCCGCATTGTCGCTTCTGAGGGTATGGCTGCCTACAACGCCGCCAAAATGCGCGGACTTGAGGCGCGCTACCTCTACTTCCCCGATGAGACCCACTGGGTGCTGAAACCGCAAAACAGCCTCCTCTGGCACCGCAACTTCATCGACTGGTTCGATGCTCACCTGAAGTAGCTGTAGTTTAAACACAGACACTCCTATCTCCGCGGATTTTGTAGAAGAGCATTTGCTGAACCTGCTTAATCCGCGGATTTTTATTGCAATACAATTGCTATTCCATAGTTTAAAATTTCAAGTTCAAAGTTACGTTAAGTAGCCATTAGTTCGCTTTTTTTTTATACTTTTGCACTTTTAAATTATTTGGAAACTGTTTTGTTGACAATAGATTATGAGAAAGACTTTCCACTATAAAACAAAAAAGATGGTGAGAGCATGGTGGCTTTGCCCGGTTATATGTCTGCTCATCTGTCTTATACCCACTCAAGTATATCCAGCTGACAGTGTAAGAGTGAATTTGCAAAAAGCCATTGACATTGCGCTCTCCGAAAGTCCGACAATGCGTATCGCCAACCGTGAAGTGCAGACAAAAAAATATTACAAAAGTGAACAGATAGCCGCATTTTTCCCTGATGTCTCCCTTACTGCAAGCTACCAGCGTACGCTGAAAAAACAGGTTATGACGATGGAAATGGGCGGTCAGGCCATGAATATCGAAGTTGGCACCGCAAACAACTATGTGGCTGGGCTGAGTCTTTCCCTGCCATTGGTAATGCCCACGATGTGGTACAACATGAAACTCACAAACGTGGAAGTTGAACTCGCTCTTGAGAAAGCGCGCTCATCAAAAATATCTCTTATAAGTGAAGTGAAAAAAGCCTTTTACGGTGTGCTTTTGGCTCAGGAATCCTACAATGTCCTGCTGAAAAACTATAAAAATGTGGAGCTTACGAACAAGAACATCTCCGACAAATATGAGCAGGGTATGGCGTCTGAATTTGACAAACTGCGTGCTGATGTACAGCTGAAAAACCAGAAACCTGCCATCACCGCCGCCGAAAACGGCGTGAAACTCGCGACCATGATGCTGAAAGTGCTTATCGGTGTGGACATTAACGAGCCTATGGCTTTTGAAGGGAAACTTGCTGATTTTGAGGACCAAGTGCTGAATGAGCCTATTCCCGACATCTCCTCTCTGAATCTTAGCGAGAACACAAGTTTGAAACAGCTTGACTACTCGCTCCGTGAACTCGAGCTGAGCAAGAAAATGGTCATCACCTCGGCGTGCCCCACCTTGGTAATGGGCGGCACATACCAGTATATGGCAATGAACAACGACTTCAAATTCTCTGAATATAACTGGATTCCATACTCTTACATCGGCTTTTCGCTGAATGTGCCGATAGTTTCGTGGGCAGGGACATCTTACAAAATAAAGCAGAGCAAACTCTCAATAGAAACCCTAAACGACCAGCGTGCCACGCTTGAAAAGAACCTTTGGGTGAGCATCACGAACAGCATCAACAACATCACAAAAGCGAGCGAAGACCTCACCTCGAACAAGGAGACAATGATTCAGGCGGAAAAGGCTTATTCGATAGTGCAGAAACAACACGAGCTTGGCATGGCGACATGGCTTGACCTCAATTCAGCGGAATTGGCTATGATAAGCTCCCAACTCGCTTATTACCAGTCAATTTATGACTATATTTCAGCTTACGCCGAACTTAATGAGGTTCTTGGAAAAGAATAATTTAATGATGAAAATTTAACAGACAGAAATATGAAAAAAACTACAGTCATTCTCTTGAGTTTTGTTGTACTACTGGCTTCATGCGGAAGAACGAGCAAGGACAAGCAGCAGACAGCCGCTACAGACAATATCAAAGTGCGCGTGCAACAGGTTACTGCTCAGGACGTTGAGCAGCTGTATGTCTATACTGCCATTGTCCAAGCGGAAGCTGTGAACAACATCGCACCGACAATAGCGGGACGTATAGACCAAATATTCGTTGAAGTCGGCGATTTTGTGCAGAAAGGCCAGAAACTTGTGCAGATGGACGCGAGCAACCTCACTCAGGCAAAGACACAGCTTGACAATCTGCAACTGACTTTCAACCGCATCGACGGGCTTTACAAGGTCGGCGGGGTGTCGAAAGCAGACTGGGACGCGCAGAAAACAGCCCTTGATGTTGCAAAGACATCTTACGAGAATCTTTTGGAGAACACGCAGCTGCTCAGCCCGTTAGACGGAGTTATAACAATGAGAAACTACGACAGCGGCGACATTTACACAGGCAATCCTGTGCTTCAGGTGCAGCAGATAAAACCTGTTAAAATGAATATTAATGTTTCCGAAAAACAATACACACAGGTAAAAAAAGGTCAGACCGCGAAAGTGAAGATAGATGTGTTTGAAGACGAGGAATTTACGGGCAAAGTGAATTTGATTTACCCCACCATTGACTCACGCACACACACTTTTCCTGTTGAAATCACGCTTCCGAACGCGAACCAGAAGGTGCGCCCTGGAATGTACGCCCGCGTAACAATGAACTTCGGCACGGCAAAACACGTTGTGGTTCCTGATGTCGCAATCGTGAAACAGCAGGGCTCCGGCGACCGCTATGTGTACGTTTACAAAGACGGTGTGGTCTCATACAACAAAGTTGAAATCGGCCGCCGCATGGACAACAAATATGAGCTCATCTCCGGAGTTGAGGACGGCGACCTCGTGGTGATAACAAGCCAGTCGAAACTCAACAACGGCATGAAAGTGGAAGTTGTGGAGTAAAATTGAAAGGAAATTTAATTTTGATAAGATAAGGGTGAGAGTTATACTCACCCTTTTGTTTTCTTGAAATCATCACAAATTTCGCGGATTCCACATTCTGTGCAGTGCGGATTATGCGCCGTGCAGATGTAGCGGCCATGCAGAAGCAGCCAATGGTGCGCTGTGGAAAGCCATTTTGCGGGAATGTGTTCGGTAAGTTGCAGCTCTGTATCTAACGGGGTCTTGGCGTTTTCCACCAAACCAATGCGCGCGGCAACACGGAAGACGTGCGTGTCAACCGGCATAGCGGGCTGGCCAAAAGCGACAGCCATCATCACATTGGCGGTTTTGCGCCCCACGCCAGGAAGACGCTGTAACTCCTCCATTGTGCGCGGCACCTCACCACCAAACTCAGCCACAATCATCTTCGACATCTCGCTCAGATGTTTCGCTTTACTGTTTGGATAAGATATTGATTTAATGAGTGCTAATATCTCATCAACTGAAGACTGCGACATTGTCTCAGCGCTACCGTACCGCTCAAAAAGTTTCGGTGTAACCATATTCACCCTCTTGTCTGTGCATTGGGCCGACAGCACCACCGCAACCAACAGCTGGAATGGGCTGCCGTATGCCAATTCTGACGAGGCATTCGGATTGTTCTCAGCAAAATAGTCAATAAGCCGCTTGTATTTGTCTTTCAATTTCATACTCTAATGTTTCGGGATAATTGTAGCCGCAACGTCTTTATACTCAGGCATCGTCTCACCTACCGGCGCACCGATGTAGGTCGGGTCGCAGATAACATAGTTCTTTCCCTTGTATTTCACATAATCGCCTGCGACATTCTCATTGAAGCGCACCGCAGTCGCCACATGGTCGGGATAATCAACCAATACCACATTAAGATTCAACAGTTTACGTACCAAATAAGCAAAAAGGATACTTCTGTCCTCGCAGTCGCTGCTGTTGTAATAGAGCATTTCATCGGGAAAGAAATATTTTTCGTAGCCGAATTGTTCATCATCTGTAGCATAGACAAACGATTTTTGCACGAACGCGAGCAGCAGCGCCGCCGCCTCTTTTTCTGATTTGCCGGCAATAAAAGGTTTGAGCGCGTTCAGCAGTTTGTCGCTCACCAACTCGTCAATTTCGGAAGATGTGTATGTGCCCAAGTCACACATCGGCATCGTGCCGTAAAAATCGAGGGCGTTCTTGTTGCAAAGCACGCTTATCTCATTGGGGAGCACACCTTTACCGTATGTTTTTAAAATACTGTTCTGAGGCAGCCATATCGGATTCTTGATGTCAAGATCGCATTTCGTTCTGTTGCTTCCGAGATCAAAACTGTAGCTGTAAAATTTCTGAGGTTTGTTTCCATTGCAACCCATCAGATAGTATTTTGTATTCTTGAAAGTATAATAAGGGAGTTTGTAAACATCTGTTTTAAAAGGAATTAATATAATAATTTCATTTCCAAGCCTTCCGATTTTCGCCGCATAACCAAGTTGGCTGTATATGAAAACCTGAAAAACACGTTTCTCATTCAGCCTGTTTTTTGAGAAGATTTTGTCGCTTGTATTTGAAATCAGCTGGAACAGAGCCCAATCGTTGAGATGCAGTTCGTTTTCGAGTTGTTGCAATTGGCTCACAAGTTTGATATATTGGGTGCCGCTGAGCCATTCCCACGCCGTTGAGACACTGCTTTCCGAATTGTCGCGCATTGAAATTGAAAAGTCATTATCATAAAACATCTCCAAAGAATAGCCAAAGAAATCCACAATAACAGTTTTCCCGTCAATTTTCTCCTGTTTGAACTCTCTCATCTCAAGATTGTCTTGAACATCGGGGTTGTTTTCCCGAACTGTTTTTTGCTGTTGTGTTTTCTCCAAAATATCAGAAGTTTTTGCATTCTCCTCCTCAATGATTTTCTGCACTTTTATTTCTTGATATGTGTTTGTTGATGGTGCCAAGTTATACTGCGGCTGCACTTTCGGAAAAGGTTTGTGCGCGCGTTCCACCCCTTGCTGCGCCTCGAACTCCTCCCACGCCTGCTGCAGCTGTTTCGCAAACGCCCTATTCATGCTGTCGCGTTCTCTTTTGAACTGCGCAAAGTCATCGTTCATTTTCTTTTTGAACTCTTCCTGTTGTTTTGCGAACGCCTCAAACGCCTGCTTGTCCGAGCCCGGCTGTGCCTGAAGGCACACAGCGGCGACGCAAATGAAAACCGCTGATAAGAATATCTTTCTCATGATTAAAAAATGTTTCTTGCTATTTCTTGTTTTATGCTTCTTTCGATGGCTTTGCAGATCTCATCAATACCTTTCCGCTGCATTTCCTGACGATCGGTGCCACTTATCTCCTTTTGGAATTTTTTTCTGAAGACAATCTCTTTTTTAGAGTTTTTTATCGCAAAGTTTGCGATGACATTGGCGAAAAGTGTGCCGCCACGCTCCTGAAACGTGATATCTTTTTCTATCGTGAGCTCAAAATCGGCTGGCGCTTGGTTGACCTCGAAAAGTGATGCGAGGACACTTTTTGCAGATGCCTCAATTTTCATGTCGTTCGCTGTCACTGACATTGCGGGGTTCTGGAAACGGATCCCAACTTCGCTTCTTGGAGCCGCTATGCCTTTCACTATTGCTCGCACCGTCTCATCGGTGATGTTGCGCGCCAATGTCGCCACGTCTATCTGCATGAACAGCTTTTCGCGTTCTTCCATTGATTTAATTTTCCTAATCTGGCAGGTGAATGTGCCACCTTTGCCTGTCCTCACGCTTGGGCTACTGAGTCCCGATGTTGACAGTTCAAGTCTCACTGGCACATTGCTGAGTGCCGTCCCGTCTTTTCCAACGAGTTTGAATGTGAAGGTTTCTGACGGAATTTCGGCACCGCGTTTCACGGTTATCTCTTTTACGGGTGTTTCGAATAGCGCATTATTGACAAAATCTGTGAGTTTTGAGCAAAGGCGAACTCCCAAATCAACTTCGGTGTTGTCTGGCAGCGTAGTGCGTGTGCTTTCACCAAGATAAGGTTTCAGAAGTGTCAGTCCGTCACAATAAGTCATGAAGGCATTGTATGCGGTGCCCGCCGCCATTAATCGGTCGCCTTCCGAAAGTTTCTCTCTCGCGGCTGAAAGCGCCACCCTTTTCTTTTCGGCGCGGCGTGATGCGTACATGCTTCTTGAAAGCCTGTAATAAACCCAGTAGAATTTGTCGTCTTCCCAAGTGCCCATCAGCTCATAGCCTTCAAGGTCAACACTTGATGCGGCGCGAATGTCATTCGAAAAGTTATATCCATTTTGTTGTGTGGTCTCGAGTGTGTAAAGAGTGGAAGATGTTTCAATTTTTGTGTTTATTGCTGCTGCGAGGTCAGCAAGAGCGTTTTGCCTTGCAGCAGCCATGTAAGCGTCAGGGGTCTTTCCCTGCTTCGCCGCCGAGCTGATTCCGATGTAGTAATCCCCTCCCTGCGGCTTTATCGAAACCCATTCCGGCACAGCTCCGTAACGTCTCATGGTCTTTTTAGTCGGCTGCGCGTTTGCAGTCGGAATTAGTATCAGACAAATTATTATGAAAATAATACTTCTATTCATATCTCATAAAATCAGATACGGCGATCACAATATTATTTATAGCCGGTGTCGCAACTTCCTGACACATATCATCATAACTCTTCAAATTTCTTCGCGCCTTCAGCTTATCCTGCAATTGATAATAATGTTCACTATCTATAAAATCCTCATCTTTATTGAAAAAACCTATAATGCCCTTGTTCTTCCAATAGCCCGGATAGAGATTCTTGGTGTCGCCGTTATAATAGGCATAATTAACATAGTCTGTTGATTGATAAGAGTTTGCACCTTCTTTTAAGATAGACCTGCCCGACTTGTCGGTTATGCGGTATCTCACCACAAAGTCAAGTTTTCGACTTCTTTCGTACTCATCATATTCCACCTTTTCGTATTCGTGATAGATTTCGCCAAAAATATTTTTCTTTGTGACATAAAGCCAGCCTTTCTGGGTATAATGTTTTAAATTTCCATCAATATATTTGAAAGTCTGGAAGTTACAATCGAGAATCACGACTTTCGAGCGTGTGTTGTCTAATGGGCGGCGGTCGGTGATTTTCAGAAACTGTGTGTTTTGTGTTTGAATGTTGCGGATAAGCTCAGCCTTAAAAAATTTGGCGAATGAGGCGTCTGGACTATTGTAGATGTCGGGCACCACCATTATCACGGTCGCTCTTTCGAAGCACTCCGCAGCCAATTCAGCCGAGTTTTTGTAATCGCCATACTGTCTGCGTGTTTCCGTACATAAATTATATGCGTTTCTGTAGCGACGATTTTGCATCATGCTGGCTATAGACCGGTAATTTGGTTCCCAAATCGAGACAATCAGACGGTCGTTGGCATCTTTGTAAGCTGTGGCGTACGTCAGCACATTTCTGAAAGCGACCTCCGCCTCGCGGAAGTTCTCCGAATCCATGTACCTGCAACCGAGGGCATACTGTTCTTCAACGTATGACTCTTTTGCCTCATCGCGCAGCGTAAGCGCATCCTTGTAGTTATGGTACTTGCTTATGATGGAGTTGAAGGTGTCGTAAGCCTCTTTATACTTCTGGCTGCCGAGTTGTGCCACACCGCGCCTGTAAAGCGGCTCGCACACAGCTTCCCGAAGTTTGGCATTCGCATCCTTGTAATTTGACGAGTATGAGAGAACTTCCCTCAGAAGTGTCTCCGCCGCACTGAACTTTTGCTCATCAAGCAACTGACACGCTTTGTAATACTTCTCCTCCAAATATGCGTTTTTCGCTTCATTATAGTATGTGCGGTAGTAGTCTGGAAATTCGAGTTCCACTCCGTGGTTTTTAATTTTGTTATAAAATGCCTGTGCCGTTTGGAAATAGCTGACAGCCATTGTGTTATCACCCCGAGTGTACGCACTTTTGAAAGTCTCCAGCCGCTCGTTCAACTGCTCCTGACCAAGGCGTTTTGTGCCGAGTTTCGCGTCAATGTTCTCATCGTCCTTTTCCAAAGCCTTGCAGTACAACTCAAGCGCTTCTGACTTGAAGCCCGATGTCTCGTACTCAAAAGCCTTTTTCACTAACTTCTTAGCCGCGCAGCCGCATAGCATAACAACCACAAGCAGCAATACAAAGAGTCTGTTGCTTTTTTTCATATTTGTAAAACAGTAAAAAGAAGAAGGGATTATCTCCCTTCTTCAAATTTCTTCATCTCTTCGTCGAAGATTTTCTTGAACTGGTATTCGTCGAAATCGAGTTGTGTTTTAGCGTCTTTTGAGAGCTTTTCTGCCATCGCTTTCTGAACAGCATCCTTGGGCATCTCAAGAGCTACATAGTAAGTGAACTTGCCATCAGAGCCTTTGAAGACCTTTTCGTTCAAGATACGGACATCGTTCAGTGTCTCTTGCGCGACAGTGCGTGTGTAGTCATTGAATTTCTGCTCAAACTCCTGAACTTCGCCAACCTGTTTTTGGTTTGTGTATTGGTCTGAGACACTCTTCAGCAAAGTCTGAACCGACTGTGCGATGTCTCTCTGGGCGTTCAGCATAGCCATTTTCTTCGCTGTTGACATGTCCATGCTCTTGCCGCTGTTTGTGGCGCGGAAGCATTTGTCATCAGACTGGTACTCCTTGCCGCTGAATGGGAGAGCGATTTCAACGTCACCGGTCGCCTGACTGACGGTAGCGGCTTTCTCTTTTGATTTACAAGAAGTCACAAATAAACTAACTGAAATGATACCGATTAAAATTAATGTAAGTCTTTTCATTTTTTTTTGTTTTTTTATTGGTTTTTAAATCTAACAAACCATAAATGTCAAAAACAAGATGGATGTGACATTTTTTTAATGATTATTTTTAAATATCTGAAGACGTTTTTCCAAAACAGGGAACATGCTTCGCGGGACAAGTGACACGCACGACCTGATTCCGTCTGTGCGCTCGCTGCCTGTGATGCCGAGAGAAATCGCGCTGATGCCGTAATACATGAACTCGGTGAGCAGCTCATCGCTTGTCATTCCCGGGTAGGCGATTGTGAAATAGAAACCGTCAGAAACCGGCTGGTC
Organism: uncultured Bacteroidota bacterium; assembly: GCA_902774205.1. Taxonomy (GTDB): domain Bacteria; phylum Bacteroidota; class Bacteroidia; order Bacteroidales; family WCHB1-69; genus RUG11942. The sequence goes on from CACYHL010000032.1 coordinate 12,978, forward strand.
AATGTCCTTATCGTAAACGATGTAGAAACCGTTGTCGGTGAAGAGTCGTTTCATTATGGCTGCCTTCTCCGCATACTCTTTGATGTCATCAATATAGTTATATGTGCCGTCGTTGCAGCCTTTCAGGATTGCGGCGAGGGCATATTGCGCCGAGTGGGCAGTGCCGGAGCTGATTGCGTAAACCGCGCCGTAGATGATAGCCCTTCCGAGCTGTTTTGTGCCGAAGAATGGGACAAGGTCATCGAACTCCTTGTGGTAGAGATGGTTGGAGAGGACGAGCATTCCGATACGTTCGCCAGCGTAACTGAACGCCTTTGAGCCGGAGATGAGGAGCGCGTAGTTTTCAGTGTATTTGCCAACAGACGCCTGATACGGAGGCACACCGGGCTTTGAAATGTTTTTTCTGAGATCCATGCCGAAATAGGCGAGGTCTTCGAAAACGCAGATGTCATATTTTGTCGCCAACTCGCCAATTATCTGCAACTCCTGTTCTGTGAGGCAAATCCATGACGGGTTATTCGGGTTTGAGTAGATGACAGAGTGAATATTGCCTTTTTTCAGATAGCTTTCGAGTTTGTCTCTCAGTTTCTCTCCACGGAAGTCGTAAACGTCAAAAGTCTCGTATTTGAGGCCGAGGACGCGGTGCTGCTGTTTCTGCACAGGAAATCCGGGGTCGATAAAGAGTGTGGTGTCCCGTTCCTTGCGGGTGCGGGCGAAGGTCATGAATCCCGCCATGCCACCCATCATCGAGCCGACAGTGGGAATACAGCATTCGGGGTTAACGTCCAAGTCGATGAAATTCTTGACGAACCGTGCCATTTCGCTCTTCAGCTCAGGGATTCCCTCAATATCGGGGTAAATGGAGGCGCAGCCGTTCTTGAGAGCTTCGATTTGGGCGTCAACGCCGAGTTTGCACGGCGGCAGCCCAGGAATACCCATCTCCATTCTCACGAACTTCTCGCCGCTGGCGGCCTCAATTTCGTTTATAAGCCGTTTCACTTCCCTGATGGAAGCTTTTCCGACAGATTTAATGCCGCTTTTGCTCAATACTTCGTCAACAATTTCGTGTGGAATAGGTGTGTTCTGCTTCATTATCGTAATTTTTTAAATATTAATTCCAAAGTTGTAAAAGCCGTGCAAATGTACGCAAATTTCTTCAATCTCACGGCATTTATGGCAAACTATTTCGGAATTATCACTTTTAGTCTTGTAAGCACACGA
>CACYHL010000033.1 GCA_902774205.1 uncultured Bacteroidota bacterium
GACTTTTCAAATAGAAGGGGCTGCCCCCGCGGTCTCTTCCCTGAAAAGTAGTTATATTAAGAACGAAGAAAAACTGTCCAATGAAAGGGGGACACTAAATAGATTTGACATCATCTAAAATATTTTTATAGAATGATATATCAGGAACGTTTTGTAAAGAAGCTAAATCATATAAAAATCCTTTCATTTTGAAAATGTTGGTATTATAATATTCTTATCGTTATCAGGTATAGGCATAAGTACGATATTAATGTTATCAAAAAAGAACTTGCCTGATTCTTTTGCGATAAGTGTGATCTCATTTTCTATTTTTTGTTGTACATAATATAAAATCAGATACATGTGTTTCAATACTTCTTCCCCTTCTGCAGACTTGTGATTTGATTCGAAATATGTACAATAAAAAGCACTTGTATCTTGCACACAATAAATCATGTCAATAGGTTTTGTATTAGGTTTGGCATCCATACTAGCCCTAATGATTGCTGTGCTTAATGTAATGCTTTTATATGATTCAACTTTATAGGTATATATATCAATATCACCTTTATTATCGCCAAGACTTGAAGTTGAAGTGAAAAAAGGGGAAGAATACAATTTTGACAAGTATTTATTATTATCAATCTTTGCAATTGAATCCACTACTTTGAAAACTGTAACTTTTACCGGATATTCTTTTTTTATAGGCAGATACAATGTGTCTGCGATATTTTTCCGATTAGAATAAAATCGTCCCTTATGAATAGGTATTGTTGAGAAAGCGTCAAGACTTAATATCATTAAAAATATTAATACGATAGTTCTGTACATTGAATTCATTTTACTTGCTGATGAAAAATTTACGAATTAAACATTTGTTGTTTTCTCCTTTGGGGGTTTGTAATTCAGTATAGATACCATGTTTTTTATTGTCCGTAGGTATATTTGCAAATGAGTAATCAAGAAAACCATCCCTTAAAGTGCCAAAATCTGTATCGAATTGAGAATAATCAGAGTATATTATACGTGAATATGCCGCCCAATATTCAGTTGTTATTCCTCCGTTCCATGGCATCAGTTCTTGTTCCCCACATACTAAAAATGAGAATAATTGAGCCTCCACTTCATTATGACAAGATAGACCGCCTTGTCCAGACATTTCTTGGTACCCATGAAACAGTTCATGCGACATGTATTTAACACTTCCAATTTGGCCATTAAGATACAATGTTCCACCGCCATGTTTATCTTTTAAAAAATTTGCAGCATTATTGTTTGACAATTTGTTATTTGAGATTTTAAAAACAGGTGCATTTTCATCGCACATTTCATTTATGACGCTTTCTCCTGCATTTGTGTTATATATTTCATTTAAACTTGCCCAAGCCTTTTGTACATTAGCATCAGCAATTTCACAAGTGCTTCCTTTTTGGTATGTATAACAAGACCCATTTTCCCCTTCAATGATAATTGTTCTCCCATCCGGGTCCACTAACCTCACCGGATTATTCGCACAATAAGTGTAAGGAGACAAATTTGGATACTTATCCGCAAGCGGGTCAACACTTATCCAGATTGAGAGGTCGGAGTTGTAGTACCGTGCCTTGGAAAAAACTTGTTCCTCCTTTATTCGTCTTGCACGAATTTTCCAACTTTTATATGTGTATTTCATCCTGCTTATTTTTAATCCTCTCATTTAAGCCTTTTAATACCATTATTATTCCCGCGTATTATAACCATAAAAATGGAAACCGTTTTTATCGTGGGTAAACCAGATTTTATTTGTATTGTATTTTTCTTCCCAATTCATGCCGTCCTCAAAGTATAAATCCCTAGGAGAATAGAACACTTTTGTCTTATTGCAATTTATGTTGAATTCATGAAATTGTTCAGGAAATTCCATTAGCCGATTAACGACTGGATAATCAGCCAATCGTGAATTTGGGTCAATAGGTAAGATGTCCTTATACTCTGACCAATGTGTTTGAAGAATAGTAACAAAAACATTGGTATTTTTGTATAGGAAAAAACCAATATTAAATGCTCCAACTATAGGAACAGTTTCCTCAAACTTGATCATTGCAAAAAAAACATTTCCAAATTCAGCATAATTGCTATCAGATTCAAAATATATTGTTATGTGTAAAGAAAAATTTGTATCCATGTAGTATGGCTGTAATTTTTCCAATTCGCAGAATGTGTCAAGGAGCTGATAAATGCGTTCATCGTTAACTGTCAATTGACAAATTTCAGATTCATCATATTCAACGTGGTACTTGGATTGCCCCATAATATATCCTATTATCAGGGTCAATACGGATAACAAAAATATTTTTTTCATTTTAATATTTGCTTTGATGTAGCATACCATCACTACCCATATATGGGCTTCTGCTATTATTCAACAAGAATTGGAATAGCAAGTTTAAGATATGCATCTTGTTTGTTTACGTTGCTCATAAAATAGTTACAACCTGGTGAGAGATGCTTGTTGATTTTTTCACTGAATTTTTTCGCTGTCATTAATACTATAAGAAAGTATTCAGTGTTGTAAGTCACCATTTCATATCCACAATGCCTGTTAATTAATAATAATTCAGAACAAGAGTTAATTTTAATTTTCTCGCGATGTCCATAATAATTGTCCTTGTAGGTTTTTAAAACAGTTTTTTTCAATGTCTCATCTGTTATTTCTGGGAGTATGTTATCGTATATTATCGGGGCAAAATCCGAGAGAATGTACGCATGTCTGTTGAAAATACAATCCTCATCGAAGAACTTTTTTTTCGAGCTTTGATGTAAATAATCAAAATTAAGAGTGTCTGTGTAGAACTCGTATTTTGAGAGGGTTTCAAGAAAATTTTTTTCACTTAAATATGGCTTTTTAGGATGGCTGGTTATATAATAAAATGTGTCAATTTTTTGCACACCAACAATTATGACATCTTTATGAGTAATTGTAGCGGGAAAATTTTGGCTTTGCCCGATTAAGCTTGCAAACACTATTATTATTGTAAATAAAAATCTCATCTCATTATTTATTAAAAAGATTCTTTTGAAAATGTCCGATACACTCCCATCCCAAATGCTTTGGAGCTATTTTTGCAGCCGTTGGTTTAATTGAAGCAGGGCCGCTCCATGTACCTGTACAACGAAAGCCTGAATTTTCCATAATGTATACAATATTTGTCGAATATATTCTTTTACTATCACCGCCTGATTCCATAACACCTCCCGCAAAGTCTCCCAAGCCAATAGTATGACCTATTTCATGCATTGTTGTCCTAAATGGAGCAGTAGGTTTCACTCGTATATAAAATCCATTCATTGTTTCTCCTCTTGCATCTTGTTTATAAAAAAGTTCATTTGATATTTCATAATAATTGAATATACCTTCTTCATCTTTTGTTGCAGGTAAAAAACTGTTTCCATTCTCATCAGTTACTATGGATAAATCAAAATTAATGCAGTATTTTTTTTATCCGCTCCAGAGCCAACGGTGTATGAATACTTACCGGACAAAGAGTTCCAAGCATCAAGCCCTTTTTGTAATTTTTCCCTATCTTTTTCAGAAACATAATACCTTGCCGTAATAGTTATAGTTTGGTTATTTTCATCAACAATAGGTTCCCATGCCATTCCATCCGGGTCCACCAACCTCACCGGATTATTGGCACAATATACATACGGAGACAAATTCGGGTACTTGTCCGACATCGGGTCAACGCTCAACCAAATGGAGAGGGAGGAGTTGCGGTTCCTGAGCGGAGCCGAAGGATAGTACTGCGCCGAAGGGGAATGCAAACTATAATATGTCTTTGAGAAGTTATTCTGCATTATTAATTAAAAATAAAATACGTTACTATGGGAGTTTACATACAATCCAACAACATAATTGAGCACCAGTTAGCCAAGAAGGAGCTCCTTCAATGTCTTTTCTTATATGATTAGGAGGTAGAGTTATTCTCCATTGTTTTTTTTCTTCATTAAATGCCGTTTCTATATGGTTAACAAGTTTATTTCTTGTAATACTATCCATACCTGCAGGAGGAGGAATACAATAACGCTCAGGATAGATGAAATCTTCAAATTTCATTCTGGAATGAGGAGAATCAAATAGTACGATACTATTTACTATAAAGTTTGTCAGGAGTACTTCCCTCGAAGTATCATTGTAATCCATAAGTTCGAAATAGACAGTTACATTTGCAAACATTGTATCCCCATCACTATCTATGACGATTGTGGGAATATCTTTGCCATAAGTATCAACAAGAAGGTGCACATCATTAATTTCAAGATGATATTTCAGACAAATATCTGTTACATTTTGTCCTACTACCATTGCGGCGCTTGAAAGTAGTGTCAACGACATGAGAAACTTTCTTATTTTCATGTGAAAATGTTGTTATTTATCTTAAAGGAAAGAAATCTTTAATGAGAGATTTGTCAGGACAATTGCTATCGTATGAATCGTATGTACCTCGATAATTCATTTGCGACCATTGTAGAAAATTGTCATGGACATAATCGAAATCAGATTGGTTAAACGTTTCATTTGTTATAAGTCGCATATATGTTCTATTAAAGGCAATCCCTTCTTCTTCTGCCCGCCCAAAAGTATTGAGACTTGTAATTTCATCGTAAGAAAAATTTCTCCATTCGTTAGTAATGGAATAGCTAAACATATTGGCTTCAATTTCGTTAAAAATAGTATGTCCTGGTTGTCCCTTCATGTGTTGGTACCCGTGAAACAATTCATGTGCCATAAAATCCATATTATTATTGTTACCATTTAGATATATAGTACCTGATTTTCCTTCTTCGCGCACATAACAACCGACGCCATTGGAAGATGATTCAGATGAAATACAGAATTGATACTCGGAGATTGACATTTGGTTAATTAAAGTTTTCCCATTTTTCTTTTCATATATGGCATTGAGTGTATTCCATTTCTGGTTAGTATATTCTGAAGCATTTTCAGGACAAGTTGCACCAGGTACATACTTATAGTCATCAATCCAGATTTCTTCCCCATCCGGGTCAAAAATCCTCACCGGATTGTCCGCACAATAGACATAAGGTGACAAATTCGGGTACTTGTCCGTCATCGGATCCACGCTCAGCCAAATGGAGAGGGAGGAGTTGCGGTTCCTGAGCGGAGCCGAAGGATAGTACTGCGCCGCGGAGGAGGCGGAAACGAAGTAAGTTTCTGCCGTGTTTAGGTTGGTGGTGGTCAGAATCTTATTGTCGTACGGGTCGCCCATTTTGTTTGTCTTTTAGTTGTTTATTTCGAACTGGTATTCATGTTTGCTAATAGTATGGGCGTTTAACCCCTATAAAATTCCCATTCTCATCAAATCTATATATTACGAATAGGAGCATGCCTTTTACTGGATTTTCAAATTCAGGATATTCTTCCCGTAAATTTTGTTCACTGCAGCCACATTTTTTTGCAATTGATGCCCAAGTGTCATCTTCTTTAACCATATAATCGAATTCTACCCTCTCATTTATTTCGCACATATCGTCATCTTGATTATTTCTCTCAAATTTGCCATTTTTAATATCATAGGAAAAATATAGGTACCTGTTATAAGGAATAGCATGATCAAAATAATTCTCATTTGTTTCAAAATACAAATTAACCATAGAATCCTTATCCCAAAAATATGCATTAATACTGTTATTATCGCTATAATCCTGAATATGAATCACATGATTGTTATAAATACACACCCCCATTTTTTTAAGACTCGGATCATTTTGTGCAAAATATATTGATGTGACGTTTTGGGGCAAAATACTTGCTGAGCAATGATTTGTATCTAATCCCAAAGAGACATAATATTTTTTGTCCAATGCAAAAAAATAAGGACAATTATCTGCTGTGTTCGTTACTTCTTCCAAAAGCATAAGCATTTCCGTATTGGAGGTCGCATATAACTGGAAATTTCTAATGGTATCAATAGACTGCGAATAACAATGGCTTGTTAAAACTAAATAGTTTAGCAACAATATCAATGTCTTTATTCTTTTCATGTTTTTATTTTTCAATAATATATTTCTTAAGCCATTTATAACCATCAGCCACTTTCCCGTTTTCTATAAAAAGAATGGGTGTTCCCCTGTAGCGTATCCCTAATGTCAATGTGGGATTTTTCTCCAACAAGGTTGACCATGCAGCAGTGTCTTCATATTCTTTATTCGCTTTATTATCTGGAGTCGATGGCCACCCAGCAGTAGCTCCAGAAGTGTAAAATAAATGGTTATGGTCATAGCGCAATACACTTCCTTCAGGTGCATCCAGCGCTTTACCGTAAATTAAACTTTCCGTTTCTGAGCTATGTGCTGACCCGACGAGAAATTCTGTTTGTCCACTGCTATTAACACTTTCCATATACCCCCATTCCACACCAGTATTATCTGCCATGAAATTAAAAGTTTTCTTTGCATCGTAATTTGACATTCCTACAAGCAAAGTGCTGCTTTTCTTTACTTGTTTTTTCCCTTTTGCTTCGGCATCTGCGTATACTCTGTTTCCAGAAAGTGTCACTGTCTTTTTCCCACAAATAAGCACATCATTTCCAACTCTATTATAAATAGTTGTTTTGCCTATTTTTTTATCAACAAAGATTGTATCTCTTCCATCCGAGTCCACCAACCTCACCGGATTATTGGCACAATACACATACGGACTCAAATTCGGATACTTATCAACCATCGGGTCAACGCTCAGCCAAATGGAGAGTGCGGAGTTGCGGTTCCTGAGCGGAGCCGAAGGATAGTACCGTGCCGCGTGGAAATTTTGTCCTTGCATAACAAATTTTTTGCATTGCCAAATATAGTATTTTTATTATTCGGTTACGTTAAGGCAAAATTTATTTCGTAACTCCCCTTTTTAATTATATTCTACTGTATTCCAAATATTTATATAAAATATTACTCAAAAAACGGGTCAGAATCGTAACAGAAACGGGGCACAATCCGTAATTATTTTGAACAATTTCAATAAAAAGCGCCACATATCACGCGTTTTTCCGCGTAAAAATCCGTGCTGATTTGTGCAAAACTCGAAGAAAAATTGAAAACACCTATAAAAACAAAATTTTTTTAATTTTGTCCTCAGATAACAAAGCAATTTGTGTGTTGAATTGCGTTAAAAAATACAAAATGAAACATTTAACAAATATATTAAAAGTTGTCTTACTTGTTATTGCAATTGTTTTATTCTCATATTTCATATATGCCTGCTGGTTTGTTGCGAATTTTCATGGCGATACATACGGCAAATCGGAAGCATACGTGCTTGACATTGGAACTTATGAGAATGGGAAATATATAACATCTTCTGATATTGTCGATTTGTTATATGATTTTCAAACCTCACATCCCAAATATCGATTAATGGCTACTGATCATGAAGGGAAATTATACCATGATTTTTCAGATAAGATAGAAAATCGGGCGGATCAATATATGGTAATGTTTTACTTTGAAGATATTGATATGATTTTCTGTTGTGTAACTGAGGTAACAAAGAGGAATAACCCTCTAATAAAATTATTCTACGTTAATAATGGATCCATTATTAGAAACCCTGAAGAAATTAACAACTTTAATGAAATATCTCGCTCCAAAAACAAAGCAATGAAGAAGAAGTTTGAAACTGAAATTTTAGATAATCTTGGCGTGGAATGGAGACATAAGAGGTTTTGGGATTAGCAATTAATTGTACACATTCAAAATGAATTACACCAACAGCATAGGGAATCATATTTCCGCCCCCCCCGCGGCGCAGTACTATCCTTCGGCTCCGCTCAGGAACCGCAACTCCTCCCTCTCCATTTGGCTCAGCGTTGACCCGCTCGCTGACAAGTACCCGAATTTGAGTTCATATACCTATTGTGCGGGGAATCCGGTGAGGATTTGGGACGAGGATGGAAGGAAAATCTTTGTTGCTAATGAAAAAACCAAAGATTACATTTCAAAATATTTAAACGACCAATTTGCAACTGATAATTTTATCACGTATTCTTCAAAAAACGAACTAAAAATTAACCATAAAAATTATCAGAACATTTATAAGTCGGCAAATGAATATCAGAAGACACTATTGAAAGGCATAAAAAAGGCAATCCGAAACACTTTAAAAGTTACAGTTGACATTGACGATAGGCAAGAATTCAATTGGAATTTGTCAGTGTCCATATTTAATGACAATTTCGAATTGATACGTTATGAAGACTATAGCGGAAGAATCAATGTTGAAGATGGTGCCACCATGCGTATAAAGTCAAGTGATTGTTTGATATTTATCAATAATAAAGGGGCAGAATCAACTACTATGTCATCTGAAAATGGTAAAACGGGTAAAAGTGCAAGTTCTGTTTTTTTCCATGAACTCTTAGATGAATATTTAAATCGTTACGCAACAGGAAGTGTTACTGATTCTTCTCCAAGCATTGAAAAGGTTTTCTATCAAAACAATGCATTGCAGAACAAAGGGCTTCAACCTCGAGATGGCATTGATCACCAGTAAAATTAAATGATAATCAATTGTTAATATCATAAAAATGTCTTCCAAAAGAATTTGTGTTTCTATCATACTTGTTTGTAATATGTGCATATCTATGTGTCAAACGAAAAGTGGGTTTTATTTGCATTTTCGTGATACTAATTCAGATGTGTTTTACCTCTCGGATACGACATTTGACAAATCAATTGATAGTAGTTTTTTTAGTAATGATACATTATTTGTTGTATTGAAATCACCTGTAATGGTTAAAACAAATAATAAGGAATATTCATATGCATTTCGCAAAGGAAGAAACAGATATATTGAAAGATATTCGTTAGCCGATACTTGTTCTCCCCCTAACATTTCGTACATCATAATCAAAAATTATTACTGCATTCGAGTTTTTAAACACAAAAGGCAAAATCACTATATCCAGGTTTCATCTGATATTTTTTCAGAACCTTTCTTATACTAACAGAATGCTCAAAAAACGCTAATGGTTTAAATATTGTCACTACATAAAATGAATCATTTTTTTCAAAAACTTTCTAATTTATGAGCGCCGGCATCACTTACTTTCCACAAAAAGACCTCAATTATCCATTGTCAATTGGCAATCTCTCCGCGGCACGGGACTATCCTTCGGCTCCGCTCAGGAACCGCAACTCCGACCTCTCCATTTGGATAAGCGTGGATCCTCTTTCAGACAAGTACCCGAATTTGAGTCCGTATGTGTATTGTGCCAATAAGCCGGTGAGGTTGGTGGATGAGGATGGAAGAGATATAGGTCCAATATGGCCTAAAAAAGGAGTCAATACATATTCATGTAAACTTAAAGCAGGGCTAGGAATTGCGTATGGAGTTTCTATATCTGGAATGTCTGGAATCTCTCTTGACTCACATGGTATGACTCATTGGACCGCATACAATTCTAAATATTTTGTAAATCAGAACTTATATGACGGCAGCATGAACCCTGCTATTGAAGTTGGTATAGACGTGAGTTTATCTGGAAGCTTTGAACGAAATTCTCATTATGATAGCTTCATAGAAAGTATTAAAAGTTCATCCGTAACCTTCAATTTGAGCGGTAACGCGCTTGTCGGAGGATCTTTGGGCCTCGGAGACGATTCGTTCTCTGTTGGCATAGGGGTTGGTGTGTCAATTGGTGCTTCATCTGATCCAAATGTGATAACAGAATCCATTTCATTATCCAAGTCTGAAGCAAAAAAAATAGGATATACTTCAAAGTGGACTGTTGGGGAGCAGAAATATGATCCCTCTACAAACACATATCAAAGTGTTGTTCATTCCAATGGGGAAAAGACCAACGTAAAAGTATCCTGTTCCCCAACAGAATCTGATGGTGTACGTAAACCAGACGGAATGTGGTATTCAACTGATTATTGGTCAAAATAACAACGAAATAATAATAGTCTATGAAAAAAGTAATTATAGATACTTTTCCTGAACATAAGTCGGTTTTTTATTTGTTGATGCTTCTGCTAATTAGTTTATATTTATTTGTCTCTATAATCGTATTGCTTTTATCAGATCCAATAAGTTTCAAAATAGTACTAAAAATAACAATTGCATTTGGTATAGAAATCTTGATTTCCCTCTATTTATTGGATGAAATTCTTTGGCAGACGAGAGGAGAGGAACGAATAGAATATGATTCAACTTACATATACATAGAAAAAACAGGAAGGATTTTCAATAAACACGAAAGAATTTCAATTGAAGGTATTTTGGACGTTAATTTTAGAGAAATCAATCCTATTTGGGAATTTATATGTTATATTACTGTTACTGGTAATGCTCAAGATAGGTTAACCATTTTGTCGAAATCAGGCAGAAGAATCAATTGTGGTTGGAACTTGAGCTATACAGCTTGCAAAAACGTTATCGGGATTATGCGAAAACTAACAAGCCACGTCGATATAGAATCATAATTCATTGGTGTATACAATTGTACATATCTGATCATAGTATAATGCCCCCCAAATTTTGGTCAGCAAGTTAAACCAAAAAAAGTTAATTTTGCTGTATGAAAAGTAAGAGAAAATTCTCGCCTGAATTCAAGGCGAAAGTGGCGTTAGAAGCCATGTGCCCGAAGCCCAAAACAACCGTTGCGGCATCTGAACACAAGAAGTACCCGTATCTGCTGCGCGGGCTCGACATCGTCCGTCCGAACCAGGTGTGGGAGATGGACATCACCTACATCCCTATGCGTCACGGTTTTATGTACCTCGCAGCCATCATTGACGTGTTCAGCCGTCGCATCATGGGCTGGAGCTTGAGCAACACGATGGAGGCGGAATGGTGCGCGGAAATCGCCGAGGAGGCCTTCCTGCGCTACGGCAGGCCGGAAATCTTCAACACCGACCAAGGGAGCCAGTTCACCAGCGAGGTGTTCATCAAGACGCTGGTCGGCGAATGTCCAGATAATCCGAAACTCAGAATCAGCATGGACGGACGCGGACGGGCCACCGACGACATCTACATCGAGCGGTTCTGGCGCAGCATCAAATACGACGACATTTACCTGAATGCCTACGAAGACGCACTGGACCTTTGGCACGGAATCGAAAACTACATCCGCATCTACAACACCGAAAGGCTGCATCAAAGCCTTGGTTACCAAACTCCTGAAAACGTTTACAGGAAAGCATCGTGAAGTATGAGAAAAAGTGTATTTTTGCCGATGAGAAAAAACAGATTGACTTTTCAAATAGAAGGGGCTGCCCCCGCGGTCTCTTCCCTGAAAAGTAGTTATATTAAGAACGAAGAAAAACTGTCCAATGAAAGGGGGACACTAAATCTCTTCCCTGAAAAGTAGTTATATTAAGAACGAAGAAAAACTGTCCAATGAAAGGGGGACACTAAACTATTCTAATCATATATTTGGCAAAATAGTATTTGTAAGGAAAACAGATACAGTACAATAAAATAACGTGGTATTTAAATAATCAATTAAAGACCGATAGAATGAACTATACTTACGCCACTTGGGAAATTTTGTTCAAGCGAATGAAGCAGAGGAAAGTTCATTCTTCTGAGGTGCAGCCAAACTTGTGTAAAGCGAACCACCGAATACAGAAGATGACCCACCCCGATGGGGAGGTGGTGTATTACACATAGCTACTGGGTGAACGCATATCTGCACAGATAACTCAATTTTCCTTTGCTTGCATAACAAATCGGCAAAGTCAAAAAAAGAAACCAATGTGAAAATTAATTTCAAAAACAGATATACTTAATATCAAAAAAAATTGTATCTTTGCACCCTGAATTTAAAAGAATAAAAATAATAATTTTTAAAATAGAACAGAGATGTCAAGAGTTTGCCAAATCACAGGAAAGAAAGCATTGTCAGGAAATAACGTTTCCCACTCAAATATCAAGACAAGACGTACATTCCAACCCAATCTTCACACAAAAAAATTCTATGTTCCTGAACTTGGGGAATATGTCATTCTGAAAGTTTCGGCTCACGCCATCAGAAACATCAACAAGAAAGGCATTTGGAACTGCATAGTCGAAGCAAGCAAAAAAGGTGTTCTGAAATAACAGAACCTGACAAGCAAACACACGACTGACAAAAGGGACTGTTTATGTTATAAGCAGTCTTTTTTTGTAACATTTTGTAACAATAATTTCAAGAAAAAAACGTATATAACTAATACGCAAAATCGAAACCTTGGGCAAAAAACTGTTCTTCACCATAATAGCTATGCTTGTCTGCGCCGCCGCCTTCAGTCAGGGGAAAGGCACGCTGTACGGCACAGTGCTTGATGAATACGGCAAGCCGTTGGAACAGGTTTACATATCAGTTGACGCGCTCGGCATTTCAAAAGTGTCATCACCGGACGGGCTTTTCGAGTTGCAGCTGCCGGCACAGACAGAGACGGAAATTCTCATACGCCACGTATCTTACAAAGATACAATAATATATATAACACTCTCGAAAGGCGAAAAGAGAAAAACGGAGATACAGCTCGTGCCCCGCGGGGAACAGCTTGAGGCATTTCATGTGGTGGCGCACCACGAGGACGGCTTCGTGAGAATCGACCCGAAGCTGTCGGTGAAACTCCCCTCCCCCACCGGTGGTGCCGAAGCCATGATAAAAATGCTGCCAGGAGTCTCATCGACCAACGAACTGAGCTCGCAATACAACGTGCGCGGCGGCAACTACGACGAGAACCTTGTCTTTGTCAATAACATACAGATTTACAGACCGTTCCTTGTCCGCAGCGGCCAACAGGAAGGCATGAGCTTTGTGAACACTGACCTCACAAGCAACGTCAAGTTCTCCGCCGGCGGCTTCGAGGCGAAATACGGCGACAAGATGTCATCGGTGCTTGATGTCGAATATAAGAAACCGACTCGCTACGGCGGCTCGTTCTCCGCCAGTTTCCTCGGTGTGACGGCGCACGCGGAAGGCAACGTGAAAGACATTTTCACTTTCCTTGTCGGCGTGAGATACAAATCAAACACCTATCTTCTTAAATCAATGGAGACGAAAGGCGACTACAAGCCAAACTTCTTCGACACGCAGATGCTTCTCTCTTGGAAATTGAGCAACAAATTGAACCTGAGTCTTTTAGGAAATTTCGCAAGAAACAAATATCTCTTCCAGCCAACCGACCGCGAGACAAACTTCGGGACAATCTCTACAGCCCAACGGCTGAAAGTCTATTTTGACGGTCAGGAGGTTGACACCTACGAGAACTATTTGGGCGGACTCACACTCGACTACCAGATAGATCCCAAAAACTCGCTGCAATTCATAACCTCAGCGTACTACGCAAAAGAGTCGGAGACTTATGACATACAAAGCCAGTACTGGCTCAGCGACATTGAAGCCGACCTTGGCTCAAGCGGCAGCGACATTGCTCAGGAGGTATCAGTGCGCGGTGTCGGCACTTTCCTCGAACACACACGAAACAACCTCAGCGCGATAGTGTCGAACATCGACATACGCGGCACGCACAAGCTGCCCCACAACACACTTTCGTGGGGTGCGAAAGCCCAAAACGAAATCATCAACGACTACATCAAGGAGTGGGAGCTTACCGACTCATCTGACTACACGCTGCCGTTTGTGGAGCCGCAAGAGGGCGGCTTCGGCTTAGCGGTACCTTTCGATGACGCCTCGCGCGAACTCAACTTCGGCTATTACCTGAAATCGAAAAACAACATCAACACTGTGCGCCTCACAGGGTTTGTACAAGACACATGGCGAATCGGCGGCGACAGTGCAACACGCTTCACACTAAACGGCGGATTAAGATTTCACTATTGGACATTCAACAACGAATTCACCGTCTCGCCAAGACTTAGCCTGCTATTCAAACCTCGCTGGAAAAGTGACTGGGAGTTCCGCCTCAAGACAGGATTATACTATCAGCCAGCATTTTACAGGGAGATGCGCCGACAGGACGGCACGCTCAACAAAGACATCAAGTCGCAGCGTTCTGTTCAAATTGTTGCCACAGCGGACTACAACTTCAAAATCTGGCGCCGTCCGTTCAAGTTCACCACGGAGGTCTATTACAAATATCTTGACCGCCTGATTCCATACACCGTGGACAACATGAAAATAATATACAGCGCGAAGAACAACGCCAAAGGTTACGCCACCGGCATCGACCTCAAGCTCAGCGGTGAGTTCATTGAGGGATTGGAGTCGTGGGTAACGCTATCGCTGATGAAAACCGCCGAGGATTTGCAAGACGACTACTATTACGATGCCGAAGGTAACAAGGTTGAGCCGGGCTACATTCCCCGCCCCACCGACCAGCGTTTTGCCGTCAACATATTCTTTCAGGACCACATACCGTCATTTCCGCGCTTCCGTGTGCATCTCAACTTCATCTTTGCCAGCGGCCTTCCCTACGGAGCACCGAACACCGAGCGATACACACAGACATTCCGCTCAACGTGGTACCGCCGCGTTGACATCGGATTCTCGTTCATGCTTTTGGAGCAAGGACGCGACAAAATGAAACACAAAAGCAAGTTCCTGCGCTCCATCAACAATGTCGGAATCTATCTTGAAGTCTTCAACCTGCTGAACACCAACAACGTATCATCGTATTTTTGGGTTTCGGACGTGACAAACACGATGTTCGCCGTTCCGAACTACCTCACCGGCCGTCTCATAAATCTGAAATTCGCTATTGATTTCTGACAGGCATAATCCACAAAGCTGAACCGTTCAAACAGTAGCTGTCGCAAGTGCGCTACGAACAGATACTTGAAATAGAAAAACTTGAATAAACACACGGAAAAACTCACTCTTTAGACTCAGCTTTTTCTATCCTCTCATTGAGAAAAATAACATTCTCGTTATCTGGATAAATTTCTGATAAAGAAGAATATATTTTCTTCAATAAATCAAGATCCTCTTTTTCGTTAAAGAAAAAGCAACTGTTGTAACGCCTGTAAAATGCGGCGATTGTCGAAAATGAACCGAGGTGCGAATTAATATAGTCTTGCAGAAATGCCTTATGGTTTGCGACAAGCGCAAGATATGCATCATTGACTTGTGCGCGAACTGTATCATACTCAATGTAATCCTTGTAGATTTCGTTCAGATAATCCACTGAGTCAATAAAAAGCGCGAGCTGTTTGTCCAAAAAACAGATATTTTCCGCTTCGGCATAGCCTTGCACAGAATAGGATTTCGGAAGAGTTGCGGCGTCCCCTCTAATTTCAATAGTTTCGCCATTTTTCACCAACGTAGTGAAACCAAAGTCCTTTTTATCCAATGTTATCTGAAGAAAAAAAGGATTAGCATGCCGCGCCTTAATAAGATAATTGCTCCCTTTCAAAACATATTCAAAATTCCCATTTGTAATTTTCACTGAATCAATGAAATCCAATTCATCAGGGCGCACTTCTGAGAAATATACATATTTATATTGGCAATTATCAAGATGACCTTTCAATACAACCGCATTTTTATTATCGCAAGCGGAAAACAGTACTGCAACAACAATAAAAAGCAAAAAAAATTTCAGGTTTTTCATATAATTGTTTTCTGTAAAATATTATAATATTATGAATTACAATTATTTATCAACACCTTGTATAATCACTTCCGCTGCTTTGTCCGATGCCCCGCTGCCACCAAGTTTATACTTCAAATCAGCATATTGGCGAAGCATATTCACTCGCGGCTCCCCGTCTTCAAGAAGTCGTGACAATTCATTTGTGATGTTTTTTATATTTAATTCATTTTGTATCAATTCTTTAACAACTAAATTATCAGCAATAAGATTGACAAGTGAGATATATTTGATGCCTTTTATAAGAAATCGGGCGATGAGGTATGAGAACAGATTTCCCTTGTAACAAACCACTTCAGGCACGTTCAGAAGTGCCGTCTCGAGAGTCGCCGTGCCGGAAGTGACAAGCGCAGCACGGGCATTCAGAAGCAATGGATAAGTCTCATCGACAACTATTGGTAAGTTTCTATTTTTCAATAATTTATGATAAAAATCAAGAGGAAGGGACGGAACAGCGGAGACCACAAACTGAAAATCAGGGAACGCTTCTGCTGCGGCAGCCATTACGGGAAGCATTTTGGAAATCTCCTGACGCCGGCTGCCCGGAAGCAAGGCCACAATGGGCTTCTCCCCAAAACCATATCTCTGCTTGAAAGTCTCTATCCGCCCGTCATTCTTAACCCTGTCATCAATCTCCTCAACCAACGGGTGCCCGACATACTCTACCGGATAATCATATTTCGCATAAAAATCTTTCTCGAAAGGAAGGATGGTCAGCATTTTATCAACATTCTCGCGGATTGCGTGAACACGGTTTTTCTTCCAAGCCCACACTTGCGGCGAGATGTAATAAAAGACTTTTATATTCTTCTTTTTTGCGAATTTTGCGATTCTGAGATTGAACCCGGGATAATCGACCAAAATAAGGGCATCAGGGTTATAGTTAAGAATATCCGTCTTACATAAGTTAATGTTATTCAATATAATACGAAGGTTGAGAGCCACCTCTACGAATCCCATAAACGCCAAATCCTTGTAATGTTTGACTATTTTTCCGCCCTCGGCCTCCATACGGTCGCCGCCCCAGCAGCGGAAATCCGCCTGCGGGTCGCGCTGCCGCAACGCCCTCATCAAATAGGAAGCGTGCAAGTCGCCAGAAGCCTCTCCAGCCACAATGTAGTATTTCATATTATATTTCTCTTATTCAAAATGAGTTAATAACTTTTTCAACACAATTCCAAAGATTATCCGCCGACTTTTCCCAAGAGAATTTCTCGCGCTGGACACGCCCTTTGGCAATCAGCTCATCTCTCAACGCACTATCTTTCGCAAGCATTACCATTGCGTTCTCAATCTCGCCGACTTCATAAGGATTCACGAGCAAAGCAGCGGCCCCCGCAACTTCCGGCATTGAGGTCACATTTGAAGTTATCACTGCCGTCTCGGCGTGAAAAGCTTCGACAATCGGAATGCCAAAACCCTCAAACAGAGAGGCATAAACTAACGCGATTGACGCTCCCTGCAACCAGCCAAGCTCCATTGTGGAAAGATGTCCGAGAAACAGCACATCATCTTTGAACTTCATTGAGTTGTACACACTGTCAATATCGCCCTGCATACCAGCCCTCGCACCGACAACAACAAACTTTGTGTCGCCGCCGCACACGTCTTTGAATTTGTCGAACGCCCGCAAAATATTGGCAAGATTTTTCCTCTTATGAATCGCACTGACAAAAAGGAAATACTCATGTCCCTGCGTGTATGTGTCTCGCACCTTTTTCTTACGCTCCTCCGACAGAGGCACATAACGCTTTGAGTTCACACCGTTGTATGTCACATCAATCATATCTTCAGGGATGCCGTAAGTCTCATGAATATCCTGTTTTGAAAATTCTGAGACTGTGGCTATTCGTGCGGCTTTCCGAGCGAACTGCGGAAAATATTTTTTCATGTACTTCTGATGTGATGGTTTCAGGAAATCATCGTGATGTTCAAAGTTAATATCATGAATGACAGATATTTGCGGAACTTCAGCTTTCAATGAAAGCCAACCGTCAGGAGAGAGGAAAATATCAGCGCCGACATTTTTCAGCGCACGCGGGACGGCGTACTCAAAAAAAGCGTACCAAAGATAGGGATGGCGCGCGGGCGGAAAAAGCGGCATTGGCACAATATTCCCAGAAAAAACGAACTCTTCGGAATATGGTCTGTCGAAGAAGAAAAAGAACTGGTGCTCAGGGTGTTGGCGGGTTATCAGCTTAAGGGTTTCGTATGAGAACCACCCGATACCCTCCAGCCGGCCCGACAGCAGCAACCGAGTATTGACAGCAATTTTCATCAAACGGTGGGATTGAGGAATTCGTCTCTCCAGTTTGGTGCGAGCTTGCCGAGCGACACCGCAAGTTTGATTGTCCTTTCGGCGCGTTTCACCACAGGCGGGTCGATCATTTTCGAGCCGAGAGATACAACGCCGAGACCTTTTTCCGTTGCGATGATGAAGGCATTTACAATCTTCTTTGCCTTCTCAATGTCAGCGGCATCAGGACCGAAATTCTCCTGAATGACACGGATCTGGCGCGGGTGAATGCAGCCCATTCCGTCAAAGCCAAGAGATTTTGAAGTGAGCACATTCTTCTTAAGTGCCTCCATATCAGACACATCGGAGAAGACAGAATCGATAGGCTGGATTCCAGCGGCGCGGCAGGCGTTAACGAGCATTGTCCTTGCGAAAAACGACTCCGTCGCCTCATTTGTGCGTTTCGTTCCCAAATCAGCCGTGTAGTCTTCCAAGCCGATTGCCATAGCGACAATGTTCGGCGCGGCTTGTGCAATCTCAAGCGATTTCAACACGCCCATCGTGCTCTCAATAATCGGCATAAGCCAAATATCCCTTGTGACATTATGTTTTGCCTTCAGTTCATCAATCTTCTCATTCAGCAGATGAATCTGGTCTGCGCTCTCGCATTTCGGCACCAAAATAAGATTGACATTATGCGGAATGATATAGTCGAGGTCTTCTAACCCTTTTGGGATCTGATTAATACGCACCATGCGCTCTGCTCCGTAGAAATTGATTCCGCGAAGGGCGTTGCGCACCATGAAACGAGCCTCGAACTTCTTGTCGTAGGCAACGGCGTCCTCCAAATCAAGGATAATGCCTTCCGGCTTGTGGATTCCGGCGTTCAGGGCGAGGCTCGGCGTGTTGCCGGGCAGGTAAAGACGTGCAAAACGGTTGCGGTCTTTTGTCGTGGCATAGTCATTTTCCGGAAGGAATGGCAGCAGATACTCCTTGTCGGTCTGTATCAGTTTCTTGACACACGCCTCCACACGGGCAGCAATGACAAGCGGAATCGCGCCACTGTCTTCCATCTCAACTTTCGCATTTTCAATTCCGAAAAAGTGCAAAATATCTGCAACCTCTTTCTCTATCTGTTTGCCATACAATGCTTTAACCTTGCTAACCAAAGAAAATTCAATGCCATTTTTCTCTGTAAGTTCCAAAGAGATGAAACAATCGGAACGCACACCTTTGCCTTTGTTTCCTGCTGTTGCCTGATTCATATCGTTAATTTTAATTTTGCGCAAAAGTACAATAAAAAAAGCAAAAAAATGTTTGGCACAGCCATATAATCAAAAAAAAAATGTATTTTTGCAAAGTCATTTCAGAAATGAATGGCAATCGGGATGTGGCGCAGTTGGCTAGCGCACTTGCATGGGGTGCAAGGGGTCGGAAGTTCGAGTCTTCTTATCCCGACAAAAGAACCGGAGCGATTCGGTTCTTTTTTTTGTTTATCTTTGCAGTCTCATAAAAAACACAACAGATGAAAAGAGCCGTTATCTTTCCCGGACAGGGAGCACAATATGTAGGAATGGGGAAGCGTCTGTACGACAATTTTCCATTAGCGAAAACGAAATTCGAGACTGCCAACGAAGTGTTAGGATTCCGTATCAGCGACCTGATGTTTGAAGGCACCGAAGAAGACCTGAAGATGACAAAAGTGACGCAGCCGGCGGTGTTCCTGCACTCAATAATAGCCTTTGCCGTTCTTAACGACCGTAAGCCTTTCCACATGACGGCAGGACATTCTCTGGGTGAGTTTACCGCATTGGTCGCCAGTGGCGCGCTCTCGTTCGAGGACGGGCTGCGTCTTGTGGCACAGCGCGCCGCCGCAATGCAGAAGGCCTGCGAACTCGAACCTTCGACGATGGCGGTTGTGCTCGGCGGCGAGCAGAGCATGGTGGAAGAGGTCTGTCGCAACATTGACGACATTGTCATTCCAGCGAACTACAACTCGCCGGGGCAGATTGTCATTTCTGGGACCATAAAAGGCGTTGAGGCTGCGATGGGACAAATCAAGGCGGCGGGCGTGCGCCGCGTAATGCCCCTCAAGGTCGGTGGGGCGTTCCACTCCCCGCTGATGAAGCCTGCTCAGGAGGAACTCGCTGCAGCGATAGAATCCACACATTTCAGCACGCCGACAATGCCGGTATATCAAAACTGCACAGCGACCGCCTCCACGGAGCCGGCTGTCATCAAAAAGAACCTCATCGCACAGCTCACCTCTCCCGTCTTGTGGACGCAGCAAGTGCGCCAGATGATTGCAGACGGAGCCACACAATTCATAGAGTTCGGTCCGGGCCAGGTGCTGCAAGGCCTCATACGAAAAACAGATGACTCGGTAGAATTGTCATCAATAAGTGGCGAAGAAGAATAACCAACTGACACTCAGTAATATATCATCATTATGAAAAGAAACAGAATCATCGTTATTGTAGCGGCAGCGCTCATATTAATATGTGTGTTGCTGATACTGTTCCGCAACAATATTCTGAACTTCAGCTCTGATAAAATGCCGGAATCTTATGCCATGGCGCTATCCGACACATCAGACGTGACACAGATATTCATCGCCGACATGCATGGAAACAACGTGCTTCTGCAAAAGAAAAACGGAGTTTGGATGCTCCACGACACGGTTCCTGCGCTTCAGCACAACGTGAAGACAATATTGGGGACTTTGACAAACCTCACAATAAGACAAAGCATACCCCAAAACGCGCTCGCCAATATCAACGAAGTGCTTGCAGTCGGCGCGGTCAAGGTTGAAATATACGAAATCGCCCCGAAATTCACGCTTTTCGGCATACCATTTTCTGTAAAAGAGCGGAAAACGAAAACCTATTATCTCGGCCCCGCCACACAGGACAACATGGCGAGTTACGCCTATTTGGAAGGCATGGACGAGCCATACATAGTTCACATACCCGGCTTCAGGGGATTCATCACTCCGCAGTTCTCGCAATTCGAGAAAGACTGGCGCGCGCACACGCTTTTCCATACAAAGATAACGAGAATAGAATCTGTAGTATTCACTGACTTTGAGCATCCTGAGGAGTCGTTCTCTGTGGAGAAGGCCGGAGCGCGGTTCTTCAATGTTTACGACTCCAAGCACCAGCAGGTATATGAGTACGACACCGCAAAAATAATCGACATGCTCTCGGAGTTTCGAGAAAAGAACTACCAGACGTTTGTCACGGAGCTCGCCCCCGAAAAGCGCGACTCAATCATACACACATGCCTCTTCAGGGTCATAAAGCTCACCGACATAAACGGCAAGGTAAGCGAACTCTGTTTCTACCGTCTGCCCGAGGAGTTCATGGTAATGAAAGAGAACGGCGACTTGGTTGACGAGATACAGCACGAGTACAGCCGCGACAAGTTCTACGCCCGCCTCACCGAAAAGCCAGACGAGTTCTATGTTGTGCAATACTTCCACTTTTACCGGCAGTTGCAGCCATTAAGCTACTTTTTGAAGAAAAAGTAGGGAGAGAAATTCACAAGAATTAGCAAAAAAAGACCGCCCCGTTAAAGGACGAGGCGGAAACCTGATGTTTTCACAACGGAATAATCCTTATTGTGAATTGCTTCAAAATTTGTGCCGCAAAGATAAATAAAAAAGTGACATGAAAAAGAAATAATTTGTAAATTTGCGTTTTTATTAAACAATCATAAGCGAGCAGATGAAAAAGATACTAGGACTCGATTTGGGCACAAACAGCATTGGCTGGGCGGTGGTGAATGCGGATGAAATTACCCGCGAAAATGAAACAACGTATCTGAAACCTGTGGAAATTAGTGCAGCAGGCAGCAGAATTATTCCAATGGATGAGGGCACGTTGGGCGATTTTGATAGAGGTAACACTAAATCACAAACGGCGGATAGAACAAATTTGAGAATGGCTCGTCGCATTCATGAGCGTTATCTTCTGCGCCGTGAGCGCATGTTGCGGGTGCTGAAAAATATGGGATTCTTACCCGACCACTTTGCAAGTCAGATTGATGAGTATGGGAAATTTTCCTATGATAGTGAACCCCAACTCGCTTGGCAGCAGAATACAGATGGCACACTAGAATTTTTATTTAAAGATTCGTTTTATGAAATGCTTGCCGAATTTGTTAATTGTAAATTCCAATTACAGGAACCGTACAATTGGTCAATTTCATATTTGATAAAAAAATACGGAAATAAGCCACATTTTAAAGAAAAGCTTATGGCCTTTGCCCAAATTAAGGCAATTCCTTATGATTGGACAATTTATTATCTACGTAAAAAAGCATTATCACAACAACTGGAAAAAGAGGAACTTGCTTGGATATTGTTGCAATTCAATCAAAAACGCGGCTATTACCAGTTGCGTGGAGAAGAAGAGGAAGAAAAAGCGGCTCCAAAAACGAGACAATATTTTGACAGACAAATTATTTCTGACATTATTGATACCGGACAAGTGTATAAGGAATTGAAAGTCCTTGTCATAACACTTGAAAACGGTGATACCGGCAAAATATTCAAGAAAGATATTCCAAATTGGATTGGCCAAGAAAAAAATATCATAGCCACTGTTGATATTGATAAAGACGGCAATGATAAATACGATGAAAACGGACAATTAATCAGAAGGTTTAAGATTCCGACGGAGGCTGAATGGGATAGTGAGTGGAAGTTGATAAAAATGAAGACAGAGGAGGATCTCAATAATAGCAACAAGACTGTAGGATGCTACATCTACGACACTTTGCTACAGAAACCCAATCAAAAGATTATCGGCAAACTGGTTCGCACAGTAGAACGTAAGTTTTACAAGGATGAACTAATAAAAATCATTGAAAAACAGAAATCTTTTATTCCTGAATTGCGGGATTCCGAACTCTATCAAAGTTGTGTTGAATTGCTGTACCCGAACAATGAAGCCCATCGTCACAGCATTGCGAAGCCAGACTTTACCCAGCTGTTTGTTGAAGATATTTTGTTCTATCAGCGTCCGCTGAAAAGCAAGAAGTCTCTCATCAGTAATTGTCCGTATGAAAGCCATTTCGACAAGAAAGGCAACGAGCATCCAGTGAAATGTATCGCCAAGTCGAATCCACTATTTCAGGAGTTTCGTTTGTGGCAATTCGTTCAGTATTTGAAGATTTACCAACGTGAAAAAACGGTCAGCGATGGTCAATTGGATTTGTTCGGCAATGCTTCCGTTGGAAAACTTCAAACCGATGTGGATGTTACCAACGAATTTCTGAAAACCGAGGACGATTATGTCAAGTTGTTTGATTGGTTAAACGATAGAGCTTCCGTCAAGCAAGACACCTTGTTTAACTCCTATTTTAAGATTAAAAAACAGAAAGATCAAGAACAATACCCTTACCGCTGGAATTATGTTGAGGACAAGGAATATCCGTGCAACGAAACAAGAGCAACTATACTTTCTGGGCTATCAAAATGCGACATAGATAACGCATTCTTGTCGCACGAAACGGAGAGACAACTTTGGCACATCCTCTATTCGGTTGAAGACAAGATGGATATTGGAAAAGCCCTGAATAAATTTGCAGAAAAGAATCATTTACCCGATTTGTTTGCCGAAGTATTTGGCAAAATCAAGCCTTTCAAAAAGGATTATGGTTCATATTCTGAAAAAGCCATCAAAAAGTTGCTGCCGTTGATGCGGATGGGCAAGTATTGGAATGAAAACGCAATTTACACCCCAACACGTGAACGTATTGACAAAATCATCATCGGCGAATACGATGAAAACATTAAAAATCGTGTTCGTGAAAAAGCCATAAATCTAACTGATATAAACCATTTCAAAGGGCTGCCCATTTGGCTTGCCTGTTATATTGTTTACGACCGCCACTCAGAAGCAAAAGAAATAGAAAAATGGGAAAAACCTGAAGATATTGACCGTTATCTGAAGGATTTCAAACAGCATTCGTTGCGCAACCCCATTGTAGAACAAGTAATTACAGAAACGCTGCGAACTGTTCGCGATATTTGGCGACAAGAAGGGCAAATTGACGAAATTCATCTGGAACTTGGGCGCGAAATGAAGAATCCCGCTGACAAGCGAAAGAAAATGACGGAGCGCATATTGGAAAACGAGAACACCAATCTACGCATCAAGGCTTTACTGATGGAGTTTGTAAATGACCCTGAAATTGAAAATGTGCGTCCCTATTCGCCAAGTCAGCAGGATATTTTACGGATTTATGAGGAGAATGCGCTGGATAATCTCACCAAAGAGGACAAGGATTTTGATTTCGTCAGCAAAATCTCCAAAACCGCACAACCTTCAAAGAGCGAAATAACAAGGTATAAGTGTTGGTTGGAACAAAAATACCGTTCGCCTTACAGTGGCGAAATGATTCCGCTATCCAAATTGTTTACATCAGCATACGAAATCGAACACGTTATCCCACAGTCTCGCTATTTTGACGACTCATTCAGCAACAAGGTGATTTGCGAAGCTGAAGTGAACAAGCTGAAAGACAGATTGCTGGGTTATGAGTTCATCAAAGCACACCACGGAGAAAAGATACAATTGAGTCAAGGAAAAACGGTTGAAATCTTTTCAGTTGAGGCATACGAAAAGTTCGTGAAAGAGCATTACGCCAGCAACCGTACAAAGATGAAGAAACTGCTGATGGACGATATTCCCGACGGGTTCATTGAACGGCAACTCAACGACAGCCGATATATCAGCAAGGTGGTGAAAGGGTTGCTGTCGAATGTTGTTCGCGAAAAAATCGGAAATAATGAATATGAACAAGAGGCTGTATCGAAAAATCTGATTTCGTGCAATGGTTCAATAACCGACCGCTTGAAAAAAGACTGGGGAATAAGCGATGTTTGGAATAGCATTGTTTTACCTCGCTTTGAACGTCTTAACAAACTCACAGGGAAAGATTGCTTTACAGCCGTAAGTGCCGAAGGACATTTGATTCCCAATATGCCGCTCGAATTGCAAAAGGGATTCAATAAAAAGCGCATTGACCACCGCCACCACGCAATGGACGCCATTGTGATTGCCTGTGCGACACGCGACCACGTGAATTTACTCAACAACGAAGCCGCCCACTCTAAACACAATGCCAATCGTTACCAATTGCAGCGAAAACTGCGACGATTTGAAAAAACTATGATTGACGGGAAAGAACGCGAAACCGCAAAAGAATTTCTAAAACCGTGGGAAACGTTTACGTCCGATGTCAAACAAGCCTTAGAAGGCATTATTGTCAGCTTCAAACAGAATTTGCGTGTAATAAACAAAACCACAAACAGTTATCAACATTACAACGCTGACGGCAAA